>JACZJD010000486.1 GCA_014860725.1 Aquamicrobium sp. | reverse complement strand
ATGCTGAACGTGCCGCCCAGCATGCGGCCGATGGCCGACAGCACCCGCCAGCCGGTCGCCACGTTGCGGCCCGCCTCGTCGAACTTCAGGAAGGCGCCGACGAGGTGGATGAGCGGCAGGCGCACCAGCGCCACGCCGTAGGCGAGCAGCCGCGAGGCGACCGACAGGCCCATCAGCGCGGCGATGGCGGTGACGGCGGTGGACGCGATCTCCGGGTTCGCCTGGGCGAGCTCGGCCAGCCGGTCGACCAGCGCGCCGACACTGTCGAGGGCCTCGATCAGCGGCGGCAGGAGCTGGTCGCCGATGACGACGGCGATGCGCGTCATCTTGTTCTGGAACAGCTCCCAGCGCTTCACGGCGCCCGCGGCCTGCTTTGCGGCCTCGTCCGTCGCCGAGCCGGCATAGGCCGCCTTGTCGGCCACCAGCTCGAATGCCTGGGCGAGCAGCTCCGGGTTGCCGAGGAACTTCGCGAAGTCGTCGGCGAAATCGCGGCCGACGAGGTCGATGAGCGCCTGCATGCCCTTCTCGGACTTCGCCATCGTCGTGAACAGGTGCTGCAGGGCGGCCGGAGCATCCTCGTCGAGCATCTTCATGAACTGCTTGCGGTTCATGCCGATGGCCTTGAACGCGCGCTCGATGTCCTTGCCGCCCGACAGGATCCTCGTCGCAAGAGCGGTGAAGCCGCGCGCGGCTGTCTCCGGCACGATGCCGGCGGCGATCATCGCCGTGCCGACCGCGCTGATCTCGGTCGCGGTGAGCTTGAAGATGGCGGCCGCGCCCGCGGCGCGGTTGGCGAAGTCGGTGATCTCCGACGCCTTCGCGGCCATGTTGTTCGACAGGTGGTTGGTGGCGTCGCCGAGGTCCTCGACGCCCTCCTGGTTGAGCCGGTAGACGTTGCGCAGCTTGGCGAAGCGCTCGCCGATCTCCGCGCCGGCCATGTCGAAGGCGACGGCCGCGCGGGCGACGTAGAGCGAGAATGCTTCCAGCTCGGTTTCTGGAACGCCGGCCTGCGCCGCCTCCGACATCAGCTCGACGAGGTCACGGGCGGCGATCGGCACGAGGGCGCTGGTGTCGAGCGCGAAGCGCCGCAGCTCGGCGAGGCGCTCGATCGTCACGTCCAGCACCTTGTCGAGGCCGCGGATCGACTGGTCGAAGCGGCCGGACTGGATGACCGGCGCGGCGAGCGCCATCATCTGCCCGAAGGCGCCCATCAGGCGGCCGCGCGCCCTGCCGATGGCGACCTCGGCATTCTTGGTCGCCGTTTCGATGTTCTCGACCGAGAAGCCCTGCCGGATGGCTTGGCCGAAGCCGGAGCGGAACTCCTGCGCCAGCTCGCCCGCGCGGTCGCCGATGCCGTTCAGCGCCTCGCCGACCTTTTTGGCCGGGGCGCTGACCTGATCGATCAGGCGGATGAGAAGCGAGACGTCCATATCAGCTCCGGGCCGTCATCGCCGCGCCAGCCATCGGGCGAGCTGGACATGCGCGGCGACGAGCTCGATCCAGTCCTGCCCGTCCAACTCGCCGGGGAGCCGGCGATAGTGGAAGCCTACGTCTTCGGCGATGCGCCAGACGCCAGCGACTGGAGTGCCGGAAAAAAACCGAGGAAGGCGGCCCCGACCGCAACCAGATCGACGACGTCGAGATCGTCGATGACGACCTGCTCCTCGCCGCACATGTCGGCGACGATCGCCGTCAGCTCGTCGAGCGCCTCGCGCTGCACCAGCTTGCCGAGGAGGTTCCTGACGAAGGCGCGGCCCTCGGCCTGCTGCGGGTTGCGGATGGCGGCGGCGAGCTCCTCGCCCTCGTCCATAAGGGCGGTGACGATGTCCTGGCCGATCAGCGCGGCGAGGCGCTTGACGTGCCGCACCTTCGGCCGGTTCATGGTGAGCGCGGCGCGGTGGGCGGGCTTGCCGTCCGCGCCGTCGACGGGGATCGGCACGGAAAGCGGTATACTGGCGGCAAGGCGGGCGGCGGTGCTGTCCATCGCGCTCACCCGAACAGAATGCGGCGCCGGGTCTCGTTGACCGGCTCGAAGTTGCGGATATCCCAGCCGCCCGTCTTGAAGTTGAAGCGGTGCATGACGCGGCTGTCCCAGTATTCGGTGTAGGTCCAGATGGACTTGATCTCGTGGTCGTAGCCGGTGGCCTTGCCGGCCGCGAGCTGCTCGCCCTCGATCTTGGCGAGGCGGCCGGTGACGTCGATGGCGTGCTCGTGCTCGGTGCCGTCCTCTTCGTCGACGACGAGCTTCTTGCCGGTGAACGGAATCCGCACGCCGGGGGCGCCGCCGAACAGCGCGAGCGTCTCCGGCGTGTGGCTCTTGATCTTGAAGGGCATGGCCAGCGCCTTGACGCCGAGGCCGGCGACCTCGACCTCCATGTCGGAGCCGCCGGGCTGGAAGGTCTCGGTGATCTCCTCCAGCGTCGGCAGCTTCAGCGTCTCGATCTGGAGCGCGAGGTTGAGGTTGTCACGGACGTGCAGCGTGAAGCCGCGGATGATGCGAAGCGACATGGATGCTCTCCTATGCGGCGGCCATGTAGTCGGCGATCGAGCCGCCGAACTCGACGCTGATACGCCGCTGGATGTCGTCGGCGAGGGTGTCGAAATAGCGCTCGTTGCGGCGCGATCCGAAGATCAGGTCCTCGAGCGGCGGCGTCTCCTCGGCGTCGAACTCGATCCGGAGCTTGCCCATGCGCAGCGAGGCGTTGGAGTTCATGTCGCGGTCCCAGTAGACCCGGCCGCCGAGGATGGCGCCGACCGCCGTCAGATCGTCGAGGAACGACTGCAGCGAGCGCATGATGGCGAGGACGTGCTGCGCCGACATGTTCTCGTCCAGCGCCCACGGCCTGAAGCTGGAGACGATCGCCTTCTCGATCACGGCCCGGGTCCGCACCACGTTGACGAACTTCCACAGCGCGTCCTCGCTGGCGGTGCGGTTGCCCCACAGGATGCGCCCGTTGGGCGAGAACTGGCCGCCCGCCCCCTGGACGACGCGGCTCGGGATGAAGGTGGCGATGCCCGCTTCGTTGAGCAGGTTGGCCTCGTGGTCGACCTCGCCGTCGAAATAGGTGACCGGCCGCGCCGTGCCGAGAATGCCGAGAACGTCCTGGTTGGAGGGCGACCAGTAGGGTCCGCCCTTCAGCTTGTCCTTCTTGACGAACATCGACGCCGCCCAGGGCGACGCCGGCCGGGTGACGATGCTCGACCCCGAAGCGACGCGCACGTAGGGATCGACCAGATAGGAATAGCGCGAGGAGAAATCGGCGCGATATTCGAGGCTGGCCTCGCTGTCGGGGCCTCCGGTGTCGAACACGCCGATCGCCTTCAGCTTGGCGCAGACGCTCTCCACGGCCGCGGCATAGGGGTTCTTGGCGTTGTCGACGCGCCCGGCCGCGCGCCCGCCGGCGACGATGATGTCCGGCTCGACGCCGACATGGCCGCGGGCGTAGGAGAGCGCGTGGATGCCGGACATCGACGCGGCCGAGCCGATCAGGCGCTCCAGCTCCTCCTCGGCCGCGTCGGCGGGCGCCTCTTCCGTCGAGTGCTCGACGCGGGCGACGACGATCGCCGCCTCGATGCCCTGGGCCCGCACCGCATTGACGAGCTGGAGCGCCTCGTTGCCCGGCCCGGTTCCCAGCTTCGCCACCTTGTCGGCCTCGTGGGTGTAGAGGAGCACCGGCTCGTCCATCGGAAAGGCGGCGTTGTCGGCCGTGGCGTCGACGAAGGCGATGCCGAGCGTGGAGACGTCCGCGATCTCGATCGGGCGCGGCTCGCTGCCGGCCGAGAACACGCGGACGCCGTGATTGAACTGTGCGGTGGTCATTGAACGGAGGTCTCCAGGCCGCTTCAGGAAGGCTTGGAGGACGCTACAGGCGGGTGCGTGCGCCTAGTACCCTGACAGTGTCAGGGGCGGGCTGGCGATGCGTGAGCTTCGGGAGGAATGCATCAGACTAGCGTCGGCCGCACGACGGCGTCAAATGCAGCATCAGCGGCGGTGCGGCAAAAGAGCTAGAAGAACATTTTCGCCGCAGCTACCTTTTCTTTCGCGCAGCTATTCCTTAACTGGCTGGCTGGGAAACAGGGGGCTGTTTTTTATGACCGCGATGATCTTGTGTTTCGCGGCGGGTGTCGTTCTCGGACCCGTCGTGCTGGCGGTGCTCGATGCCGTCTAGTTCTACGACCTCCGCCGACATGGCGAAGCTGGAGGCCATTGCAGCGGCGATCCCCTCGATGGGCGGGCGCGAGATCGGGCCGTTCTTGCGTGAGCTGGCGCGCGCCGCGCCCGACCGGACTGCCATCGTTGAACTCGGCGCCTGGCTCGGGGCGGGAACTGCGCAGCTCGCGCTCGGTGTCGCGGAAAGAGGCCCAGACCGGCCGCTGCCGATCCATGCCTATGACCAGTGGACGGCCATCCCGGGCGAGGTATCCAAGGCGGCACGAAAGACCGGGCTGAAGCTCGAGGAGGGTCAGGACACCCTGCCACACGTCAAGGCGACGCTCGAGCCGTTTCCGGTGCCGATATGGTTCCACAAGGGCGACCTCGGCCGCGCCACGTGGAGCGGCGAGAAGATATCGATCCATGTCGATGACGCCTGCAAGAAACCGAGCCTCTTCTTCCATGCGTTGCGAACGTTCGGCCCGTCGTGGGTGCCCGGCGAGACCGTCGTGGTGTTGATGGATTTCCATTTCTGGCAGAAGGCTAAGTCGAAGTCGTATCGCTGTCAGAAGGACTTCGTCGAGAAGTACCGCGATCATTTCGAACCGATCGAGCGCGACTACTTTGCAGGGAATTCGTGGGCGGCATGGCGCTACGTCAGGTCGATCGACTTCAGGTCCGTACGGCGGCCGGGCCTATTCGGCCTGTTCCAGTGACGGCCAGATCACGGCGTCGAACGCTGCCTGCGCAGCCTCGGCCGACGGCGCGGCGTCGATCGCCTCCTTCCCTGCCAGTCGCGCAGCGCGGATAGCCGAACCGATGGCGCACCATTGCGCATGCATTCCGGCGACGGCCGTGGCGACTTCGACCAGATCGTCACCATCGATGCCGATCGACCCGGTCGACTATCCGATGC
>JACZJD010000485.1 GCA_014860725.1 Aquamicrobium sp. | reverse complement strand
TTCCGCGACCAGCTCGACGGCAAGATCTACGGCATCGAGCCGGGCAACGACGGCAACCGCCTGATCCTCGACATGATCGAGGCCGACCAGTTCGGCCTTTCCGGCTTCGAGCTGGTGGAAAGCTCCGAGGCCGGCATGCTGTCGGCGGTGATGCGCGGGGCGCGCTCGCAGCAGCACATGGTCTTCCTCGGCTGGGAGCCGCACCCGATGAACGCCAACATCGAGATGGAGTATCTCGCCGGCGGCGACGACGTGTTCGGCCCGGACTACGGCGGCGCCACCGTCCACACCAACGTGCGCAAGGGCTACGTCGAGGAGTGCCCGAACCTCGGCAAGTTCCTGACCAACCTCGTCTTCTCGCTGCAGATGGAGAACGAGATCATGGGCGCGATCCTCGACGACGGCAAGGAGCCGAACGCCGCCGCGACCGAGTGGCTCAAGGCCAACCCGGACGCGCTCGCCCCCTGGCTCGACGGGGTGACGACCTTCGACGGCGGCGACGGTGCCGAGGCGGTCAAGGCGGCGCTCGGTCTGTGACGACGACAACGTCGCGCCGCCCCTCATCCGGCCTTTGGGGCCACCTTCTCCCCGTGAACGGGGAGAAGGAAGAAGCGGAGCGGTCGCGGCCATGCTTCTTCTCCCCGCTCGCGGGGAGAAGGTCCCGGCAGGGGGATGAGGGGCAGCGCAGTCATGGCAGGCATGCCCCCTTTCCCCCGATGCAGGCAGCCTTTTAAGGGGGACGGCCGATGGACCCGATCTCGCAATGGATCGCCGGGTGGAAGATCCCCGTCGGTCGCTGGGGCCGTGAGTTCTTCGATTTCCTGACGACCAACTTCGCGCTGTTCTTCGACACGCTCGCCGCCTGGCTCTCCGCCGTCCTCAACGGCCTCGTCGCGGGCCTGCTGTGGCTGCCGCCCATTGTCGTCGTGCTGCTGATCGCAGCGCTCGCCTTCGTCCTCAAGCGGTCGTGGACGCTTGCCGCGGGCGTCGTCCTCGGCTTCCTGTTCATCATCAACCAGGGCCTGTGGAAGGAGACGGTCGAGACGCTGGTGCTGGTGGTGGCCGCCACCGCCTGCTCGATGGCCATCGGCGTGCCGATCGGCATCTGGGCCGCGCACAACGAGCGCGTCTACCGCGTCCTCCAGCCGATCCTCGACCTGATGCAGACGCTGCCGACCTTCGTCTATCTCATCCCGGTGCTGATCCTGTTCGGCCTCGGCATCGCGCCGGGCCTGATCGTCACCGTCATCTTCGCCTCGCCCGCGCCGATCCGGCTCACCTATCTCGGCATCACCTCGGTGCCGAAGCCGCTGCTCGAAGCCGGCGCCTCCTTCGGCGCGACGAAGCGGCAGCTCCTGTGGAAGGTCGAGCTGCCCTCGGCGCTGCCGACCATCATGGCCGGGCTGACCCAGTGCATCATGCTGTCGCTGTCGATGGTGGTGATCGCGGCGCTGATCGGCGCCAACGGCCTCGGCCGGCCGGTGGTGCGGGCCCTGAACTCGGTCAACATCCCGCTCGGCCTCGAAGCCGGGCTCGCCATCGTCATCCTCGCCATCATCCTCGACCGCATGGCGCGCATCGGCGGGGAGGAGCGCAAATGAGCGCCGCCGTCGAGTTCAGGAACGTCGACATCGTCTTCGGCGACGAGAAGGCGAAGGCGCTGGCGATGATCGACGCCGGCGCGAGCCGCGCCGAAATCCTGGAGAGGACCGGCGCGGTGCTCGGCTGCGCCGGCGCCAGCCTCACCGTCGAGCAGGGCGAGATCTCGGTGCTGATGGGCCTGTCGGGTTCGGGCAAGTCGACGCTGCTGCGCGCCGTCAACGGGCTGAACGAGGTGACGCGCGGCGAGGTCATCGTCCACGACCGCGGCCGCTCCACCGACGTTGTCTCCTGCCCGGCCGCCGAATTGCGCCGCATCCGCCGCGAGAGCGTGGCCATGGTGTTCCAGCAGTTTGCGCTGCTGCCGTGGCGCACGGTGGAGGAGAATGTCGGCTTCGGGCTGGAGCTGGCCGGCGTGCCGCTTGCCGAGCGCAGGGAGCGGGTGGGCAAGCAGCTCGCGCTGGTCGGCCTCACGGAATGGGCTGGAAAGTACGCCCACGAGCTTTCGGGCGGCATGCAGCAGCGCGTCGGCCTGGCGCGCGCCTTCGCCACCGAGGCGCCGATCCTCCTGATGGACGAGCCGTTCTCGGCGCTCGACCCGCTGATCCGCACCAAGCTGCAGGACGAGCTGCTGGAGCTTCAGGCGCGGCTGAGGAAGACCATCGTCTTCGTCAGCCACGACCTCGAGGAAGCGCTGAAGATCGGCAACCGCATCACCATCATGGAGGGCGGCCGGATCGTGCAGACCGGCGCGCCGGAGGACATCGTCCTCAACCCGGCCAACGACTATGTCCGCGACTTCATCGCCAACGTGAACCCGCTGTCGGTGCTGACGGCATGGAACGTCATGCGCGACCGCCGCGACCTCGAGGATGCGGGCGACGGCTGGGTCTGGCTCGACCGGCGCAAGACCTCGCGCTTCCGCCTCGACGCGAACGGGCTGGTGACGGCGGCGATGCGCGACGACAAGCCGGCCGACTGGGTGTCGTGCGACCCGTTCCAGCCGATCCCGGACTCGGCCAGCAGCATCTACTGGGCGAAGCCCAGCACCTCGCTCAAGGCGGTGATGCAGGCCATGCACCAGTCGCGCACCGCGCCGGTGGCGCTGTTCGACGAGTCCTCGCGCTTCGTCGGCGCCATCGGCGTCACCGACGTGCTCGGCGCCGTGCTCAGGCGGTAGCCGCCCGGCTCCGGCCTGCGGCGGCGCGATTCAGGCGCCGTGCTCCTTGATGTGGGCGACCATCTGGTCGACGACGATGCCCCAGCCCTCGTGGAACCCCATCTCCTCGTGGTTCTTGCGCGTCTCCTCGTTGCCGTGGATGGCGATCGCCTTGTAATGCGTGCCCTCCCCGCTCGGCGAAAGCTCCAGCACCGCGGTGAAGAACGGCTTCGGCGACGGCCGGTATCCGGGCAGCAGCGTGTCGGTGAAGACCAGACGCTGGTTCGGCACCACCTCGAGAAAGCAGCCGAGATTGGGGAACTCCTCGCCCTCGGGCGAACGCATCGTCGTGCTGAAGACCCCGCCCGGCCGCACGTCCATCTCGCAGGCGGTGATCGACCACGGCTTCGGCACGAACCACTCGCGCAGGTGCGACGGCGTCGTCCACGCCTTCCACACGGCCTCGACGGGCACGTCGATCTCGCGTTCGAGCACGAGGTCGAGCTTCGGGTCGGGCGCGATCGGGATCTGGGTCATGGGGGCCTCCTCGTGAAATAGACCCTAACCTATGCCCCGTTCGGCCACCGTCCAGTGCAGGGCCACGGAAATCTCGCGTCGCGCCCGGCCGGCGTTTCCGCGAGACGGGCTATGAAAAGGTCTCCGGGGGCGAGGCAAGAAATCGCAGGTGGGCAACGCCCTTCCCCACCTTGCGCGCCCGCCCGGCTCGCCGATAAGATAGGATATATTGTTCTTTTTCATAACAATTTCGGCGGAGGAATTCCCATGAACCCATCTGGACAGGTCGCGATCGTCACCGGCGGCGGCTCCGGCCTCGGCGAGGCCACGGCGCGGGCGCTGGCGGCGAAGGGCGCGAAGGTCGCGCTGTTCGACATCGGCATCGACCGGGCGCAGGCTGTGGCGGCGGAGATCGGCGGCATCGCGGTCAAGTGCGACGTGTCGAGCGGCGAGAGCGGCGAGGCCGCCTTCGCCGAGGTGGCGCAGAAGCTCGGCGACGCGCGCATCCTCGTCAACTGCGCCGGCGTCGCCATCGCCATGAAGACCACGGGCAAGGACGGCGCCCACCCGCTCGACCTCTATCGCAAGGTCATCGACGTCAACCTCGTCGGCTCCTTCAACATGATCCGGCTGTTCGCCGTGCGCGCCGAGGCGCTGGAGCCGCTGGCGGGCGACGAGCGCGGCGTGATCGTCAACACCGCCTCCGTCGCCGCCTATGACGGCCAGATCGGCCAGGCCGCCTATTCCTCGTCCAAGGGCGGCATCGTCGGCATGACCCTGCCGGTGGCGCGCGACCTCGCCCGCTCGGGCATCCGCGTCATGACCATCGCGCCCGGCATCTTCCGCACGCCGATGCTGGCCGGCCTGCCCGAGGACGCGCAGAAGTCGCTGGGGCTGCAGGTTCCGTTCCCGTCGCGTCTGGGCGACCCGGCCGAATACGGCGCGCTCGCCTGCCACATCGTCGAGAACCAGATGCTGAACGGCGAGGTGATCCGCCTCGACGGCGCCATCCGCATGGCGCCGCGCTGAGGACGACGCCGCGACGGACGGGCCGGCCGCAGGGCCGGTCCGGCGCCGACTGAGGCAGGGAGGAAGGCCGACCATGGCTGGCAGCACAGCACTCAAGCCGGGCCCGCTCGCCGGGCTGACCGTCGTCGAGATGGCCGGGCTCGGCCCGGTGCCGCTCGCCGGCCTGATCCTGTCCGAGCTCGGCGCCCGCATCGTGCGCGTCGAGCGGCTGGCGAAGGAGCAGGCCTTCCTCAACCTGCCGCCCCAGTTCGATCTCGACCGTCACGGCCGCGAGATCCTGCGCGTCGACCTGAAGCGCCCGGAGGGCACCGCCCTCCTGCTGCAACTGATCGAGAAGGCCGACATCCTGCTCGAAGGCTTCCGCCCCGGCGTCATGGAGCGGCTCGGCCTCGGCCCCGACGCGGCGCTCGCGCGCAACCCCGGCCTCGTCTACGGCCGCATGACCGGCTTCGGCCAGGACGGCCCGCTCGCCGACCGCGCCGGCCACGACCTGACCTATCTCGCGCTGACCGGCATGCTCGGCACCATCGGGCCGAAGGGCGGCAAGCCCGTGCCGCCGCTCAACCTCGTCGCCGACTATGGCGGCGGGGCGATGTTCCTCATCGTCGGCGTGCTTTCGGCGCTGGTCGAGAAAACCCGCTCCGGCAAGGGGCAGGTGGTCGACGCCGCGATGGTCGACGGCGCCTCGATGCTCGCCGCGCCCATCTTCGGCTTTCTCGCCGCCGGCCTGTGGCGCGAGGAACGCGGCGCGAACCTGCTCGATTCCGGCGCGCCCTTCTACGACACCTACGAATGCGCCGACGGCCGCCATGTCGCGGTCGCCTGCCTCGAGCCGCAGTTCTTCGCCGAGTTCTGCCGGCTGCTGCCGCTCGCGGACGAATTCGCCGCCGCGCAGTACGACCAGTCGCGCTGGCCGGCGATGCGCGAGGCGATCGCCGCCCGCATCGCCGAGCGCCCGCGCGACGAATGGGCGGCGCTGTTCGAGAATACCGACGCCTGCGTCGCGCCCGTGCTGGCCATGACCGAGGCGCCGCGGCATCCGCACAACCGGGCGCGCGGCACCTTCGCCACGG
>JACZJD010000484.1 GCA_014860725.1 Aquamicrobium sp. | reverse complement strand
TGCGCGGGCGGCCGAAGCGCGTGCGCACCAGGGCGCGCATCCTCGCCGCGGCGGCCTCGGAGCTGGCGTCGAAGGGCCATGAGGGCCTGACCGTCGAGGGCATCTGCGCGGCCGCCGACATGGCGCGCGGCACCTTCTACCTCTACTATGCCGACCGCTCGAAGATCGCCGTCGCGGTCTACCGCATGTTCTGGACGGCGGTGTACCATCTGCGGCCGCGCCTGCGCGGGCGCAGCCTCGACGAGCGCATCCGCGTCACCAACGCCTTCTATCTCGCGCTCTACGCCCGCAACGCGGCGTTCCTCGCCGGGCAGGCATCGCTGGCGCGCGACCGGCCGGACTTCGCCCTGTGGCACGACCAGCTGAACCATCGCTGGTCGCTGGTCGTCGCCGCCAACATGCCGGGCGCCCTGCCGCGCGACGAGAAGATCCTGCGCGCCCGCGCGCTCACGGCGATGGCCGACGAGCTGCTGAGCAACATCTTCACCGCCCGCACGCCGAGCCTCCGGCAGTGGGCGAACCACCCCGAACGGCTCGCCGACTGCCTGACCGCGATCTGGACGCGGGTCGTGGTCGAGGCGGGCGAGAGCTGACGAGCGAGGAGCGCGCCATGGCGAACACCGACAGCGGGACCGGCGGTCCGCGCAGCCTGAACGAGATGATCGGCCGCGAAAGCGTCTCGTCCTGGCGGGTCATCGACCAGGAGACGGTGAACCGCTACGCGGCCGTCTCCGGCGACGGCGAGGGCGAGTGGATTCACCTCGACCCCGAGCGCGCGGCGCGCGAGGCGCCCTATGGCGGCACCATCGTGCCGGGCTTCCTCCAGGTCGCCAACCTGACGCGGCTGTTCGGCGAGACCGTGTCCGGCTTCTCCGGCATCGACCCCAACCACGCGCTCAACTACGGCTTCGACCGGCTGCGCTTCGTCGCGCCGCTGCCGGTGGGCGCGCCGTTCCGCGCCCGCATCCGCATGAACGAGGTGCGGCCGCACCCCTCGGGCGGCTATGTCGCCAAGCAGGACGTGGTGCTCGAGCGCGAGGACGGCACGCCGACGCTGGCCGGCGAGTGGCTGTTCTACATGGGCGAGAAGGCTTTCCTCGATCCGGCGGACAAGCCGGCGTCCTGAATCAGCGAGCAGATCGTTACGGCGAGGATGCGGGCGCGCAGCGCGAGCGTCGCGGTCTCGATATATTCGTCCGCCGTGTGCACCTTGCCGCCGACCGGGCCGGTGGCGCACACGGTCGGCGCGCCCGCCCACGACGCGATGCCGGAATCGGCGCAGCCGCCAGTGAACTCGGCCGCGATGTCGGCGCCGAGGCCCCGCGCGGCGTCGAGATAGCGCCGCGTCAGCGCCGCGTTCTCCGGCGAGGGCGCAAGCGGCAGCGATTCGCTCTGCCGCAGGAAGGCGGTGCGCGTGCCCGCGACGTGCGGCGTGGAGAATATCCGCTCGATGTCCTCGATCAACTGTTCCCGCTGCGCCCGCGTGACGAAGCGCACGTCGACCTCGCCATGGGCGTCGGGCGCGACCGTGTTGACCGAGGTGCCACCGGAAACGAGGCCGACGGTCAGCGTCACCCCGTCCTCCACCCGCACCAGCGCGTCGAGCGCGGCGATCTTGTGCGCGAGCTCGCTGATCGCGCTCGCGCCCTCGGCGAAATTGGCGCCGGCATGCGCGGCCTTGCCGGCGACGTCGAAATGGTAGGTGAAGCCGCCCTTGCGGCCGCCGACGACGTTGCCGTTGGCGCGACCGGGCTCGGCGTTGAAGACGGCCCGCGCACGCCGCGCCTCGGCCTCGATGAAGGGGCGCGAGGCTTCCGAGC
>JACZJD010000483.1 GCA_014860725.1 Aquamicrobium sp. | reverse complement strand
CGCCTATGGCGGGCGCGCGGCTGCCTCGCCGTCGGCGCCCGACGCCTCCTTCCTCGCCGATCTCGAGCTCGGGCTGTTCGCCGGCAAGATCGCCGCCTATGCCCAGGGCTTCACCGTCATGGGCGAGGCCTCGTGCGAGTTCCGCTGGGACCTGCCGATGGCCACCATCGCCCGCATCTGGCGCGCCGGCTGCATCATCCGCTCGCAGTTCCTCGACACCATCGCGCGCGCCTTCGAGACCGATCCCGACGCCGAGCACCTGCTCCTGACCCGCGATTTCGTGGCGATGATGGCGGCGGCGCACCCGTCGCTGCGCCGGGTGGTGGCGCATGCCGCGCTCGCCGGCCTGCCGGTGCCGGCGCTTTCGGCCGCGCTCGGCTATTTCGACGCCTTCCGCCAGGGCCGCGGCACGGCCAATCTCATCCAGGGCCAGCGCGACTTCTTCGGCGCCCACGGCTTCGAGCGCGTCGACGCCGAAGGGCTGCATCACGGTCCGTGGGCACCGCCGGACACGAATTCATAGCCGGCAAAATCTGGATGGAGAAAGACCGCCCGGCACGTTCGACGCCGGGCGGCCGTATTCAAGTTCAGTTGCCGGTCTTCTCGGCGATCCAGTCGCGGTAGTTGGCGAGCCGCGTATAGACGCCGTAGGCGTTGGCGTGGCCGCAGGCGGCGGCGGCATCCATCGGCCCCTCGCCCCAGCTCACGATGCCGACCTGCACCGGCTCGCCGTCCCGGACGGCGAAAAGCGGGCCGCCGCTGTCGCCGTTGCAGGCGTCGCGCGCGCCGTCGGCGAGGCCGGCGCAGATCATGTTGCCGGTGAGCGGGTCGCCCATCGACGCGACGATCTCCTTGGTCGCGTTGCCGACCGCATCGGCCGAGTAGCGCATCCGCCCGGCATAGGCCTGCAGGATCAGGTCGAGGTCGCGGGCGTAGATTTCCTTGATGCCGGCGTTGCAGGCGTCGTTGGCGGCGAGCTCGATCTCGGCTTCCATCAGGTCGGTCGGGAAATAGCCGTTCTCCATCAGGCCCCAGCCGATGACGGTGGCTGCGCCCGTCTCGACGTCGTCCCCGGTCATCCTGATGACCGGCGCGTCGGCGTCCTCGGCGAGCCGCAGCAGGCCGATGTCGTTGTCGAGCGTCGCTTCGCTGTAGCCGGGATGGACGATCACCTCGGCCACCGCGTAGCGCTTGCCCTCGTCGAGCGAGGTCGCTCCGACCAGCGCCGTCACCACGTCGGCCGGGATCGCCTCGCCGTACTCGACCAGGCAGTGTGCCGCCGTCAGCACCCAGCCGGGCGCGATCAGGCTGCCGCCGCAGAACTGCGCGTCGAACTGCGACTGCGGGCTCTCGTCGAGCGTGTTGGTGGCCAGAAGCGCCACCTGGAACGGATAGGCGCCCTTGGCCGCCTCCCGGCCGCCGAAGACGCGGTCGTCGCCGTCCTTCGGCGCATTGGCCCGGGCCGCGGGAACGCGGCTGATGGGCGAGGATTCCGCCCGCGCGGCGTCCGCGCCCGGGCTGGCGTCTGCGAACGCCGCCGTGCCCGCCACCAGCGCGCACGCCGCGGCGGTGCTCAATCTTGCGAATGCCTTCAAAATGTCCTCCTGAGACAGGTCGATCCGTGACGGCCCCGAGGGGTCTGGACGGGGCCGCAAGCAAGCGTCCGTCATCTAAGCCCTGAAGGTGACGGTACGGAAGCGATTTGTCCCGGCCAATGTTGGAATATTTGCGGCGATGTGCGAGGCTGCCCCGTGCTCTCGGGGGGCGGAGCGACGATCAGGGGGCTGCGGGGACGGATTCCGGGGTTTTCCGACCATCATCATCTCGACATCTTTTGCGTCTTGTTTCCCGCTGCTTGCTTAACTTTGGGAGAGTTCCTCGATGAAATCCGTGAATGGGAAATTCCTCGTATCCGTCGCGCTGGCCGGCGTCCTGTGGTCCGGCGCGGCATGGGCGCAGTCCAGCTTCGGCGGCAGCGGCGAGAC
>JACZJD010000482.1 GCA_014860725.1 Aquamicrobium sp. | reverse complement strand
GCAGATCGTGCTCGGCTTCGGCATTGCCTTCCTCATCAATGCCGATTGGCGCGGACGCGGCACCGTCCGCGCCCTCTTCATCATCCCGATGGTGGTCGCTCCGGTCGTTGCCGGCGGCATCTGGCGCATGATCCTCGATCCACTCTGGGGCATCGTGAACTGGTTCATCGGCCTTTTCGGCTTCGCCCCGCTCGACTGGTTCGGCGATCCCAGCCTCGCCATGGCGGCGATCGTCATCATCGACACGTGGCGGTGGACGCCGTTCGTCGTGCTCATCGCCACGGCCGCGTTGCTCGCCCTGCCGCGCGACATCTTCGAGGCGGCCGAGATCGACGGCGCCAACTGGTGGTCGATGCTGTGGTCGATCACGCTGCCCCTGCTCGTGCCGATCATCGCCGCGACCTTCGTGGTGCGCTGGCTGGGGGCAGTGAAGATGTTCGACATCGCGCTCGCGGCCACCTATGGCGGGCCCGGCGGCGCCACCAACGTCATCAACCTATTCATCTACGAGGAGGCGTTCCGCTCGCTGCGCTTCGCCGAATCCGCGGCGATGGCGGTGATCGTGCTCGTCCTCACCATGGTGCTGACGGGCATCTTCCTCGTCGGCTCGCGCGCCCTGGAGCAACGCAATTGACCGCCGCCGCGCTTCCTTCGCCTCGCCGCCGGTCGCGACTCGGCCACCGCGTGCGCATCGCCGCGGGCCTCGTCGCCTGCGTCGTCTTCCTGTTCCCGGTGTTCTGGATGGTGCTGTCCTCGTTCAAGGAACAGCGCGACATCTTCACCATGCCGCCGACGCTGTTCTTCACGCCGACGCTGGAGACCTACATCGGCTACATCCAGCGCGCCGACATCAACCGGCGCCTGATCAACACGATCATCGTAGCCGCCGGTTCCGGAGCGCTGTCGATCGCCGCGGGCGCCATGGCCGGCTACGCGCTCGCCCGGATCAAGCTGCGCGGCGCCGGCACGATCGGCGTGCTCATCCTTCTGTCGCGCGGCGTGCCGCCGATCGCGCTCGCCGTGCCGATGTTCCTGGTCGCCCGCTCGCTCGGCGTGACCGACAAGCACATCACGCTGATCCTCGCCTACTGCACCTTCCTTATCCCCTACGTGATGTGGCTGATGCGCGGCTTCTTCCTCGCCCTGCCGCGGGAGCTCGAGGAATCGGCGATGATCGACGGCTGCAGCCGCTTCGGCGCCTTCTTCAAGATCATCGTGCCGATATCGATGCCGGGCCTGCTGTCGACGCTGATCTTCAGCATGATCCTGGCGTGGGAGGAACTGCTCTTCGCGCTGGTGCTGACCAACCGGTATGCCTCGACCATTCCCGTCTCCATCGCCGGCATTGCCGGCGACACGGTGAACGGCGCGAATTGGGGAGCATTGACGGCGGTCGGCACGATCACGGTAATCCCTGTCGTCATCTTCGCCCTGCTGGTCCAGAAATGGCTCATCCAGGGCCTGGCCGACGGCGCGACGAAGGGGTGAGGACAATGGCTGACCAGAGATTCAAGCAGCAGAGGCGGGCCGTGTGATGTCGGAACCACCCATCTACCTGTCCAAGGCCGACCTGGCGCGGCGGCACATCGAGGGGCTCATCCTGTCGCGCAAGGTCAAGCCGGGCGACCGCATCACGACGCGCGAGGTCTCCGAGGCGCTGGGCATCAGCGAGACGCCGATCCGCGAGGCGATCCGCAGCCTGGCCTCGGAAGGCTGGCTCGAGGTGCAGACCCATGTCGGCGCGGTCGTCGCCAGCGCCGGCAGCGAGCAGTTGCGCGAGATCTACGCCTTGCGCGGCCTGATCGGCGCGCTGGCGATCGAGCTCGGCGCGGCGAGCTACGACCCGGAGCGCTACGCCGAGATCGACGCCAACCTGGAGGAATCGACCGCGGCCGTCGCGGCTCAGGACGTGCGCCGCTACACGCGGCTCAACCACGAGTTCCATATCCTGCTCTACGACACCCCGCATTCGCAGTGGTGCCTCAGACTCCTCGTCAACCTCAGCGCGATGACGGCGGCGCATTTCGGCTTCGCGCTGAAGCCGCAGCGCATGGCGGAGTCGCTGCGCGAGCACAAGGCGATCCGCGACGCGCTGGTCGCCGGCCGGGTCGCGGAGGCGGCTGAGCTGGTCAAGGCTCACGAGCAGGCGGGCTACACTGCGCTGGCCAAGGAACTCGAAGCCGGCAGCCGGGCGCTCGCCGAAAGCACGGCCTGAACGGACGGGACCGGCCCGGTGAGAAAACGGCCGGCAGGAGACGACCGGCGCGGCCGGCGAAATGCGGCCGAGGGAGTGACGGCAGAGAATGAGCACAGTCGAGATCAGGGACGTCCGCAAGTCCTACGGACAGCTCGAGGTGATCCACGGGGTCACGGTCGGCATCGGCGACGGCGAGTTCGTCGCGCTCGTCGGTCCGTCCGGCTGCGGGAAATCGACGCTGCTGCGCATGATCGCCGGGCTCGAGGATATCTCAGGCGGCGAGATCGCCATCGGCGAGCGCGTGGTCAACCACGTCGCGCCGAAGGACCGCGACATCGCCATGGTGTTCCAGAACTATGCGCTCTATCCGCACATGAACGTGCGCGAAAACATGGGCTTCGCGCTGCGCCAGCGGCGGCTGCCGCGCGCCGAGATCGACGCGCGCGTCATGGACGCGGCGCGCATCCTCGGCCTCGAACAGCTGCTCGAGCGCAAGCCGCGGCAGCTTTCCGGCGGCCAGCGCCAGCGCGTCGCCATGGGGCGCGCCATCGTGCGCAACCCGAACGTCTTCCTGTTCGACGAGCCGCTGTCCAACCTCGACGCCAAGCTGCGCGTGCAGATGCGCTCGGAACTGAAGGAACTCCACCAGCGCCTCGGCGTGACCACCGTCTACGTCACCC
>JACZJD010000070.1 GCA_014860725.1 Aquamicrobium sp. | reverse complement strand
TGCCTGACCAGTTCGGCGCGCTGTTCCGGCGTCAGCACCTCGGCGGCGTCGAGGAGCGCGGCCGTCACCTTCTTCGACGCCTCGTCGAGCGCGGCGATGCGCTCGGCGCGCAACGTCTCGGCGGCGGCGCGGTCGACGGTGCCGGCGGCCATCAGCTCGATCACGGCGGTCCGCGTGTCGCGGAACTCGCGCATCATCGGTCGAAGGTCGGCGCGGGTGTCGTCGATGATCGCCCAGATGCGGTCTTCCTGCTCGGCGGTGGCGTCGACGGCGTCGAGCGCGCGGGTGAGGCCGCGCCCAGCGAAATGGCCGCCATGCTTCATGCCGACCTCCATGAACTGCCGGCCCATGCCGTCAGGCCCGCCCATCGCGCCGGCCGCGCCGATGCCAGCGATCGCCAGCACGGCGATGCCGCCGGCGACGATCCAGCGCGTGCGGGGCCTGCCGATCGCAGGGGTGTTGGTGGCGATGCCGGTTTCCTGCGTGTCGTGTTCCATCGTGAAGCTCCTTGTCCATGCGGCCGGATCGCCGCGATGGAGCCAGACTAGGGAAGGACTGTTTCGGCCGTTCCCGGCCAATATGAAGAAATGTGAAGCGATCGCCTTCAGCCCGCCGACGCGACGACGAGCAGCTCGAAGGTGACGCAGACCGGGTTCCCGCCGCGCAGCAGGACGCCCTCATGGACCGCCCCGTCCATGTCGGCCAGCGCCACGTCGAGGCTGGCCTCCGCCCCGCCCGCGGCCACGCGCCCGCTCGCCACCATCACCTCCGTCGCGTAGGACGGCACGTGGCGGCCGTCCGCGAAATCGACGCCGATCAGGCTGCCGACGCCGTGCACTGCCGCCTCCGGAATGCCGTTGCGGGCGCAGGCGGCTTCGAGCGTGTGTGAGATGTCGCCGTTCGGCCTCACCGTGCAGGCGAGCGCCGGCCGGCCGCCCTCGCGAGGTGCGGCTCCCGCAGCCGCTACCTCGGCGGAAAACAGCTTGAAGTTGGTTTCCGGATCGTCGCGGGCGACGAAGGCCGCCCCCTCGATCCCCCACGCCTCGACGCGGGCCTCGTGCGCCACGACCGAATCGTGCGGCAGGAGATGGCCGGCGCGGCGCACGCCGTCCGCCGCTCGCCAGATGCCATGGCAATGGATGAAGGGTTCGCCGTCGCGGATGCCGGCGATCACCGCCGCCTTCTCGACGGTGACAACGCCTTCCGGCGCACGGGTGTCGCTGTACCAGGCGACGTGGGTTTCGTCCGGCGCGGGCGCGGGGATCACGTAACGCATCGGCGATACGGAGACCCCGTCGAGCCGCACGACGCCCGAGGCGAAGCCGGCTTCGGCCAGCGCGCCGGTCACCGCCTCGTTGACGCTGCTGCCCGCCGGCAGGGTCAGGGAAAGGCGATGGGCACGGCAGGGAACCGCGCGCACCCGCTCGGCGGCGGGCGGACCGGGATGGCGCAGCGACCGCATCCGCGCCGCTCCCTACGGCGCCAGGCCGGCGGTGACGAAGCCGCCGTCCACGACGAGGATGTGGCCGTTGACGTAGCTGGCGTCGGGCGACAGCAGGAAGGCCACGGCCGAGGCGATCTCGCGCGGCTCGCCGTAGCGGCGCAGCGAGACGCGCGCGTTCCACTGCGCACGCACGTCGCCGGTGTGGATCGCCTTGGTCAGCGGCGTGTCGATCGGCCCGGGCGCGACGGCGTTGACGCGGATGCCGTGCGGGCCGAGCTCGTTGGCCAGGATCAGCGTCAAGAGGTTCTGGCCGCCCTTGGACGCGCCGTAGGCGCTGCGGCCCTTGTTGCCGATCATGCCGGAGACGGAGGTGACGTTGACGATGGCGCCGCCCTCTCCCTGCGCCAGCCACAGGCGGGCCGCCGCGCGCGAGACGATGAAGGTGCCTGTGAGGTTGACGTCGACGATGCGGCGGAAATCCTCGACGCTGGTCTCGACCGCCGGGCGATCCATGGCGATGCCGGCGCAGTTGACCACGCCCGCGAGCGTGCCTGCCTGCGCAACCTTCGCGACCATGTCCTCCACCGCCGCCTCGTCGGTGACGCTCAGCGCGTGCGCCTGTTCCGGCGGCAGGCCGAGCGTGGCGCGCGCCTCGTCCAGCGCCTCGCGCTTCAGGTCGGCGATGTGGGGCACAAAGCCGCGCTCCTGCAGCAGCCGCGCCGTCTCCAGCCCGATGCCGGAGGCCCCGCCGGTGACGACGACCGCGCCGCTCATGCCGTTTCCTCCAGCTCGCCGCGCCGCGCCAGCTCCTCGCGGATCAGCTTCTTGGCGATCTTGCCGTAGGCCGATTTCGGCATCTCGTCCCAGAACACGAACCGCTTCGGCATCTTGTAGCGGGCGATCTTCTCGCCGAGCCAGCCGGCGAGGTCGATCTGCGCCGGGGAATAGCCCTCGCGCGCGACGCAGACCGCGACGCCGACCTCGCCCCACACCGGGTCCGGCACGCCCAGCACCGCGACCTCGCCGACACCGGGATGCTGGAGGATCTTCTCCTCGATCTCGCGCGGATAGATGTTGGAGCCGCCCGAGATATACATGTCGGAGGCGCGGCCGGTGATGTAGACGAAGCCCTCGGCGTCCATGTGGCCCAGATCGCCGGTGCGGAACCAGCCGTTGCGGAACGCCTTGGCGTTGGCCTCCGGGTTGTCGTGGTAGCCGGCAAAGACGGCCGGGCCGACGACGCAGATCTCGCCCGTCTCGCCCGGCGCCAGCGCCCTGCCGTCCTCGTCCTGGATCTCGACCTGCATGCCGGTGCGCTCGAAGCCGCAGGTGCCGATGCGCGCATGCGGGCCGTCCTCGGGGTCGTGATAGGCCGGCGGCAGCACGGTTATGTTGCCGGTCACCTCGCCCAGCCCGAAATACTGCACCAGAACCGGGCCGAGCTTCCGCAGTGCCAGCTTCTGGTCGGTCCGATACATCGGCGCGCCGGCATAGATGACATAGCGCAGCGAGGAATGGTCGAAGCGGTCGACGGAAGGGTCCTCGACCAGCATCTTGAGGATGGTCGGCACGGTGAAGATGTTGGTCACCCGCCATTTCTCGACCAGCGCCCACACCGCCGCCACGTCGAAGCGCTGCGAGGCGGGCAGGATGGTCTTGACCCCGTGCGCCACCTGCACGAGCTGGTGCACGCCCGCGCCGTGCGACAAGGGTGCCACGACGAGCGAGGCATCGCCCGGCCCGGTGCCCGGCATCAGGTCGCACAGATGGTTGGTGACGACGAAGGCCATCTGGCCGTGGGTCAACACCGCGGCCTTGGGCCGGCCGGTGGTGCCGGAGGTGAAGAAGAACCAGCACGGATCGTCGCGGTCGACAGCGGCGCTCTCGGCCTTCGTGCCGAGATGGCTCGCGACGATGCGGTCGTAGTCGTCGCCGAACTCGGCCTCGCCGATGGCGACGACGAAGTCGAGCGCGGGCGAGGCGGCGCGGCAGACCGCGGCATGGTCGGGAAACTCCGCGCCGCAGATCATGCCGCGCGCGCCGCTCGCCTGCGCCAGATAGGCGACCTCGTCCGGCGTCTGGCGGAAGTTGGTCGGCACCCACACCGCGCCGGCGCGGAAGCAGGCGAACATCGACTCGAACATCTGGTTGCAGTTGGAGGACTGCACGAGGATGCGGTCGCCTTTGCGGACCCCGAAGCGCTGCGTGAGCGCCGCCGCCATGGCATCGACGCGCGCGTCCATCTCGGCCCATGTCCAGCGCCGCTCGCCCCAGACGAAGCCGATGCCGCCGGGATCGCGCCGCGCCGCCTGCGTCAGGAAATGCGCGAGGTTCATCACCCGCGTGCTCGCGGGGCGCATGCCGCCTGCCGCCGCCGTCATGCCGCAGGCTCCGCCGGACGGGTTGCGCTCATCGTGCCGCTCTCCTTTCCATGGTCCTGTTGCCCGAGCGCCGCGCGGCGAACATCTGGGCGAGCTTTCCTTCGACGAGGCGGGCCTCCTGCAGCAGGCTCGCCGCCAGCTCGACCTGCCGCGCATCCTGCATGCGGCTGTCGATGGCGGCGATGCTGAGCGCGCCCGCCACGCCGCCCTCCGGCGTGCGCAGCGCGACGCCGATGCCCCACGAATTGGCGAAGATGCGGCCGGGGTTGAGCGCGAAGCCCTTCTGCCGGGTCAGCGCCACGTCGAGGCGGATGCGCTCCGGCGGCAGCATCGGGTATTTCTCGGCCAGCACCGCGGCGTTGGCGGCGAGGATCGCCTCGATATCCTCGTCGGGCAGCGCTGCCAGCATGGCGAGCGAGCCCGCGCCGACGCCGAGCGGATGCTCGAAACCGGCCTGAAGCGCATGGGTGCGCACCGGATAGGTGCCTTCCTCACGATAGAGGCAGACCGAATAGGTATCGCGCCGCACGGAGAGGAAGCTCGAATCCTCGGTCTTCTTCGACAGCCTGAGCAGGCTTTCCATCGACAGCTGAAGCAGGCCGAAGCGGCGCGAGGACAGGCTGCCGAGCACATAGGCCTCCTCGCCGAGATAGTAGCGGCGGCTCTCCTCGTCCTGCTCGACCAGCCCGGCGCGGATCAGCGCCAGAAGCAGCCGGCGGCATGTCGGCTTGTTCAGGCCGCTCTTCTCCACCGCGTCGGTCAGCGTCATGCCGCGCTCGGCGTGGCGGCCGACCATCGACAGCAGCGCCAGCGCGCGGTCGACGCTCTGCGAGCCGGTGATGTCGTTTCGGAGGGGAAGCGAGGCGACCGGCATGGCTCAACCAACCGGGGCGACCGGGGCCACCGCGCAGCTCTGCCCGCCGTCGACCGGCAGGCAGACGCCGGTGATGAAGCGCGCGTCGTCGGAGGCGAGGAAGACGGCCGCGGCGGCCACGTCCCATGCGGTGCCCATGCGGCCCAGGGGCACCATGGCGTTGCGCGCCGCGACCATCTCGTCGGCCGAGGCGTACTGGCCGGAAATCTGCTTGTAGATCAGCGGCGTGTCGATCAGGCCGGGCATGATGCAGTTGGCGCGGATGCCGGACCGCGCATACTGCATGGCAAGCGCCACGGTCGCCTGGTTCACCGCCGCCTTGGTGGCGTAGTAGGCGAAATAGGGGTAGCCGACATAGCGGATGGCGGCCAGCGACGAGATGTTGACGATGGCGCCGCCGCCCGCCTCGATCATGTAGGGCAGCACCGCCTTCGCCGTGCGGTAGACCGGGCCGATGTTGAGGTCGAGCGCGGCCTGGAATTTCTCCTCGTCGAGCTCGACCGGCCCGCCCATGTGGGTGACGCCGACATTGTTGTGCAGGACGTCGATGCCGCCGAAGGCGTCGGCGACCTCGGCGACGGCGTTCCTCACCGAGGCGAGGTCGGTGACGTCAGCGGCGAGCGCCAGCGCGGTGCCGCCCTCGCCGCGGATGATCGCCGCCGTTTCCGCGGCAGCCCCGGCGACGAGATCGACGCAGGCGACGCGCGCGCCCTCGCGGGCATAGGCGACGGCCGCCGCCTTGCCGTTGCCCCAGCCCGGCCCGGACGAGCCGGCGCCGAACACGATGGCCGATTTGCCCTTGAGACGACCGCTCACGCGCGCATTCCTCCCGTCGCCGCACCGACGTTCCGCAACAGGCGGGCCGAGGCGGCCCGCCTGCCGCTATTCAAGCCGGAGGCTCAGCCCAGCGTGGTGCCGACCGCCTTCTCGAGGATCGCCCAGGCGTCGTCGCCGTAGTTCTTCTTCCATTCGGCGTAGAAGCCCGCATCCGCGAGCTTCTGGCGGAAGGAGGCGGTGTCCGGCTCGTTGATGACCATGCCGTTGGCCTCGAGCTCGCCGCGCAGCGTGGCGTTGAGCGCGGCCACGTCCTCGCGCTCCTTCACCGCCGCCTCGTTGATGTTGCGGGCGACGATCTCACGCAGGTCTTCCGGCAGGCGCTCCCAGGCGCGCTTGTTGGCGAGGAACCAGAAGCCGTCCCACATGTGGTTGGTGATCGACAGGTACTTCTGCACCTCGTAGAGCTTGGCCGTCGAGATGATGGCGAGCGGGTTCTCCTGCCCGTCGACGATGCCGGTCTGCAGCGCCGAATAGACCTCAGCGAAGTTGATCGAGGCCGGCGCCGACTCGAAGGCCGAGAACATCGAGGTCCACAGCGGGCTCACCGGCACGCGGATCTTGAAGCCCTTGAGGTCGTCGGCGGTCTCGATCGGGCCGACCGACGAGGTGATCTGGCGGAAGCCGTTGTCCCAGATCTTCTCGAGCACGACGAGGTTCGACTTCTCGATCTCGCCGCGGACATAGGCGCCGAGCTCGCCGTCGAGCGCCGGCCACACCTGGTCGTAGCTCGGGAAGGCGAAGCCGATACCGCTGATCGAGGCGTTGGCCACCAGCGTCGACAGGATGAGCGGCGACAGCGTGAAGAACTCGACGCCGCCGGAGCGGACCTGGCTCAGCATGTCGGTGTCGGCGCCGAGCTGGTTGGACGGGAAGATCTGGATGGCGACGCGGCCGCCGGTCTCCTCGCGGATCTTGTCCACCGCCTCCTGCGCGCGCACGTTCATCGGGTGCGTGATCGGCAGGTTGTTGGCGTATTTGTAGTTGAACTCGGCGGCCTGCGCGCCGGCATGGCGGATGGTGCTGACGAGCGGCAGCGCGGCGGCGCCCAGCATCAGGGTTCTACGGTTCAGGTTCATGCAAGTTTCCTCCTTGGCTGCATGATGGTGTTCTAGAGGTAGGCGATGGACAGCGCCGGCACGGCGGCGATGAGCAGGAGGCCGACGATGAGCGCGCCGAGATAGGGCCAGATCGCGCCCATGGCCTCGTCGGGCGAGACGTTGCCGATCTTGCAGGCGATGTAGAAGCCGATGCCGATGGGCGGAGCCATCAGGCCGACATTCATCGCCGTGACCACAACCATGGCATAGTGCACGTCGTGGATGCCCATCTGCTTGGCGATGGGGAACATCAGCGGCGCCATCAGCACGATGGCCGGCAGCCCTTCGAGGACGCAGCCGAGCACGATGAAGACGGCGATGGTGACGAGCATGTAGGTGAACCAGCCGCCCGGAAGCTCGCGCATATAGCCGGCGAGCTGGTGGGCGAAGCCGGTCTGGGTCAGCGCCCAGGCCATGGCCGACGCGGTGCCGAGGATGAGCAGGATCGCGCCCGAGAGCGCGGCGGTCTCGACCAGCATGGCGTAGATCTTGCCCGGCCGGATGCCGCCATAAAGCACGATGCCGATGACGAAGGCGTAGAGCACGGCGATGGTCGAGACCTCGGTGGCGGTGGCGATGCCGCCGCCGACCGCGCCGCGGATGATGAACGGCAGGAGCAGGGCGGGTGCGGCGATCAGCAGCGTCGCGCGCACCACCTTGAACGGCGCCCGCGACACGCCTTCCATGCTCTCGCCGCGCGCCTTCCAGCGGGCGAGCACCGCGAGCGAGAGCAGCAGCACCATGGCGATGACGAAGCCGGAGGTGAACAGGGCGGCGATGGAGACGCCGGCGACGGAGCCGAGCACGATCAGCACGATGGACGGCGGCACCGTGTCGGCCATGGCCGCGCCGGTGGCGAGCAGCGCGATCATCTCCTTCGGCTTGTGGCCGCGCCGCTTCATCTCCGGGAACAGCGCCGGCGCGACCGTTGCCATGTCGGAGACCTTGGAGCCGGAGATGCCGGAGACGAGGAACAGCGAGCCGAGCAGCACGTAGGACATGCCGGCCTTCACATGGCCGAGCAGCGAGGCCATGAAGTCGACGATGGCCTTGCCCATGCCGGTGGCGTCGAGGATGCAGCCGAGCAGCACGAAGATCGGCACCGACAGCAGGATCAGGCTCGACATGCCCTCGTCCATGCGGCCGATCATCACGATCATCGGCACATGGGTGGTGAAGGCGAGGAAGCCGATGGTGCCCATGCCGAAGCAGAAGGCGATGGGCACGCCGAGGACGAGGCAGAGCGCGGCGACGCCGACGAGGAAGATCAGGATGTTGAGATAGCCGAGGACGAGGAAGAACGGCGTCAGCAGCCAGCCGAGGCCGCCGAGCACGGCGATGACGGCGACCGACGCGACGATCTCCTGCCTCGCCGCGGTGCGGGCGATATGGCCGAACGCGACCAGCAGCATCAGCACGATGCCGACGACGATGGCCGACACGCGGTAGCTGACCGGAATCTTGAGCGCGGCCGAGGTGACCCAGGATTCCTCGCGCACATACTCCACCGCCGGCAGAAGCAGCGCCGCCAGCACGGTGACGGCGACCATCATCGCCAGCGTCTCGATGAAGCCGCGCCAGCGGGCGGGGAAGAAATTGAGGAAGACCGTCAGGCGCAGGTGTTCGTTGCGGTCGATGGCGATGGCCGAGCCCAGCATGGCCAGCCACAGGAAGGAGATTGACGCCGCCTCGTCGATCCACACGATGGGCATCGCCAGCCCGTAGCGCGCGACCACGCCGGTCAGCAGCAGGGCGACGATGACGACCAGCAGGATCGCCGCGATCACCTCGACCGGCCGCATGAAGACGGAGCCGGGGCGCGCGCCGATCACCTCGGATTGCGTTTCGACGGAAAGCTCTTCCTCATCGACGGCAGCCATGCACGTCCCTCCTCCCCTTCCGGCGGGCCATGCAGGCAGATATCCTTACCCGACCGGCGGCACAGCCCGGCGAATCCGCCCGCCGGACCGCAACAGTCTCCGGCAAGCACATCCGCCAACAGGTCCATATTATGGACCATTTTCTTCTCCCGTTTCATTTGCTTGCACAGAACAGGCGATCGCACAAGACAAACATCGTAACACGATCCACATTGTGGATCGCAAATATGTCTTGCCCGGTGCGGAGCGCGGCGGGGCCTTCACCTCGCCGGAGCGGCGTCTTCCCGGAAGGCGGGTGGCTGCGGCGGAGCGCAGGGCGGGATGCGTTCCGGTCGATCCATCGCCACCGCCGTCATCCCGGCCGACCGAGCGGAGCGAGGGAGAGCCGGGACCCGTTGAGAAGCGCGGCCGGATTATGGGTTCGCGGGGGCGTTGCCAGCATGCACTGCACCTTGAACCGGGCCGCGCTCGATGACGTTCAGGCCAATGGGTCCCGGCTCGGCGGCCGCTGCGCGGCCTTGGCCGGGATGACGGCGGTGGCGGCGTCTGACCTGTCTAAACCTATCTCGCTCCCGGCGCGTCGCGCGGGAGCCGG
>JACZJD010000481.1 GCA_014860725.1 Aquamicrobium sp. | reverse complement strand
GCCGCTGCCGCTGCCGGCGCGCTTCGTCGCCGTGGGGCTCGCCTGCGTCGGCGTCACCGCCGCCTTCGGCGCGCGGTTCGCGCTGGCGCTGGCCGGGCTGGTGTCGTCGCCGCTGCTCATCGACCTCCATGCCGTCGGCATCCCGGTCCACGCCGCCGCCGGCTTCGGCGGCTGGCTGACCTTCACCGCCGTCGGCGTCAGCTACCGGCTCTTGCCGATGTTCATGCTGGCGCCGGACCACGAGCGGCCGACGGGCCATGTCGTGCTCCATGCCGGCGGCGCGGCGCTGTTCGTCGCCGTGCTCGCGGCGCCCGCCGAGGCGATCCTTTACGGGACCGCCGTGTCGTTCCTCATCGCCGGCATGCTGGCGCTGGTGGCGCTCGCGGCCTATGCCGCGGACCTTTCCTTCTTCTACCGCATGCGCAAGCGCCGGGTGATCGAGCTCAACAGCAAGGCGGCGCTCGGCGCCTTCGCCGGGCTCTACCTCTCGGCGCTGCTCCTCCTCTTCCTGTGGGCGACGGGAACGGTCACCGCGCAGGCCGGCGCGCTCGTCTATCTCGTCGCCTTCGGCTGGCTGACCGGCCTCGGCCTGTCCCAGCTCTACAAGATCGTGCCGTTCCTGACCTGGCTCGAATGCTACGGCCCGGTGATGGGCCGCAAGCCGACGCCGCGGGTGCAGGATCTGGTGGTCGAGCGCCGCGGCGGCGGCTGGTTCGCGGTCTATTTCCTCGCCGTCGCCGCCGGCACCGGCGCGCTGCTCGGCGGCATGCCGGAGCTGTTCCGGCTGGCCTCGGCCGCGACGCTGGCGGCGACGCTCGCGCTCACGGTCGAGCTGGTGCTGGTGCGCCGCCTCGTCAACGTCAAGGCGGCGATGCGCCTGCCCGAAGGAACCACGCGGCCGCGCCTCTTCCTGCCGCCGCGCGCCGACACTGCAAGCATGGGAGCAGCAAGATGAGCATTCCCCCCTTCGATCTCGACGTGCGGCCGATCCTGCGCGACGGCGGCGAGCCGTTCGGCGCGATCATGGAGGCCGTGGCGGGGCTCGCCCCCGGCCAGAGCCTCAGGCTCCTCGCCACCTTCAAGCCCATCCCCCTCTTCGGCGTGCTCGGCGCGCGCGGCTTCGAGCCGACCGCGCGCGAGATCGGCGGCGGCGACTGGGAGGTACTGTTCACGCCGCAGGCCGCCGCCCCGCAACAAGACGCGCCCGGCGCCGCGCATGCGCCGGCGGCCAACGACGACTGGCCCGAACCGTCGATCGAGATCGACAACCGCGACCTCGACCCGCCGGAACCGATGGTGCGCACGCTCGAGGTGCTGGAGCGGCTGATGCCGGGCGAGGCGCTCGCCGCCATCCTGCCGCGCGAGCCGATCTTCCTGCTCAAGGAGCTGGAGACGCGCGGCCACAGCTGGCGCGGCAGCACGGAGCCCGACGGCAGCTACCGCATCGTCATCCGCGCCGGTAATGGCGCTGATAAGGGCGCGTCGCCGTCGTGAACCGGGCAGGGAAAGCCGTGCGAGGCCCCGGACGTCCGGTCGGGAGCGCAGGCGGATGAGAGGACGGCCCGCGCTGCAGCGGACGATGGTGGTGGACGGCAGGCCGCTGCCCGAGGCGCTCGACGAGGCGCTGATCCGGGCGGTGGTGCACGCCTTCTACGACGACGTCCGCCGCGACCCGCTGCTGGGGCCCGTGTTCGACGCCCGGATCGCGCCGGAGGAATGGCCGCACCACCTCGCCAAGCTGTGCGACTTCTGGTCGGCGACGCTGCTGCGCACCGGCCGCTACGCGGGACGGCCGCTGCCGCCGCACCTCACCCTGCCCGGTCTCGGCGAGGAGCATTTCCGGCGCTGGCTGCAGCTGTTCCGCGACACCGTGCAGCGGCTTTGTCCACCTGAAGTCGCCGTCCTGTTCATGGACAGGGCGCTTCGCATCGCTCATTCTTTCCGCCTCGCCGTCGCGTTCAGCAGGGGCGAGGACACGAGCCTCGTCGAGCCGATCGCGGAGCAGGGGCTGTGAGGCGCCCGAGCACAGACGGGCACAGAACGGATGTGAAAACGAGATGCGGCTGACCAATTTTTCCGACTATGCGCTGCGCATGCTGATGTATGCCGCCTCGGCCGGCGACCGCCTCATCACCATCGAGGAGACGGCGCGCGTCTACAGCCTGTCGCGCACCCATCTCAACAAGGTGGCCAACACGCTGACGCGCGGCGGCTACCTCAAGGCGGTGCGCGGCCGCTCGGGCGGGCTGACGCTGGCGCGGCGGCCGGAGGCGATCCGCATCGGCGACGTCATCCGCCTGACGGAGCCGGATTTCGCGCTCGTCGAGTGCTTCGCCACCGGCAACCAGTGCGTGCTGACGCGCTGCTGCAAGCTCGCCGGCGTGATGAGCGAGGCGGCGTCCTCCTTCCAGGCGACGCTCGACCGCTACACGCTGGCCGACATCGCGCTGACGCCGGGCGATTTCTTCGGCAGCCCGGTGCCGGGGCGGCAGCGGGACACCGAGACGATAACCGCCTGAACATTGCGGCTGCGCAAGGAGGAACGGGCGAAGAGGCGATAGGCTTGCGGCCATTTCCCTGATGGGAGTTGCGACCGTGAAGCCCGTTCTGGACGAAGACATGACGATGGACGAGATCATGCGGCACTGGCCCGCCACGATACGGGTCGTGCTCGATCACGGGATGCTGTGCGTGGGCTGCCCGATCGCCCCGTTCCACACCGTCGAGGACGCGGTGAGGGAGCACCACATCGACGGCGTCCGCTTCCGCCACGACATCGAGACCGCGATCAAGCAGTGACCGGGCAGGCAACAACCGGGCGGCCGCGCCGCCGCAGCCTCAACCGCCGCCGCCGGAGCGCCCTTCGGCAAGGATCATGAGCCGGTGGGGCTCGACCACGGTCACCTTGCGGCGGCCGCCCTTGACCAGCCCCTTCTCCTCCCACGCCGTCAGCAGGCGGCTGACCGTGTGCAGCGTCGTGCCCGTCATCTCGGCGATGTCCTGCCGCGAGATCGGGAAATCGACGGCGATGCCTTCCTCCGTCTTCTTGCCGCGCTGGCTGATGAGGCGCAGCAGGGCATGCGCCACGCGCTGCTCCACCTGCTTGGTCGCCATCTCGACGACCTGCATCTGCGTGTCCTGCAGCCTTTCGCCGACCGTCTTGTAGGTGTTGACGCCGAAGGAGGGGAAGGAGGAGGCGAACTGCGACCACATCGTGCCCGGCCACGCCAGCACCACGCAGTCGACCACGGCGATGGCGGTGGCGGGATAGGTGGTGCGGCCGAGCGCCTGGGCGATGCCCATCAGCTCGCCCGGCGTGATGTAGCGGACGGTGACCTGCTGGCCCTCGGGCGTGGTCTTCATCACCCGCACATGGCCGTCGAGCAGGATGAAGAAGGAATGCGCCTCCGCCTCCTGCTCGAAGATGGCGGAGCCGGCGGTGACGCGCAGCGAGCGCGCGTTCTGGAGGATGCGGTCGAGCTCGTCGGCCGACATCCCGTCGAACAGCGGCAGCGCCGCGATGAGCGAACGGTCGAGACGGCTCACCTTCGCATGTCCCTCCCTGCGTCGGCGAGGCATGGCATGAACTTTATGCGGAACGGGCCATGCCACATTCTGTCCACACTCTCACAAGCTGGCCATGTCGCGCAAGCGGCGGCGTTGCGTCCTTTCTTCGCACGCCCGGCGGGGCGGCAAAGAGCGAAAAAGAAGAGCGGCCCGGCCTCCCCTCCGAGACCGTGCCGCTCCCGAATGCCCCATGCAGCGGTGCGGCCGCGCGCACGGGGCGCCGGAAGGGAGCCCGGAGCCGGAGCCCCGCCCGGGTGAAACGGCGGGGCTGCGCAGTGCCGGCGCATCTCTTCCGGCCTCGTTTTATCCCCGTTGCGTCATCCCCGCGCTTCCGGGCCGACAATGCGGCGCAGGAGCGCGACGCCGATGGCCGGGGCAGGGTCCCTGACCAAGCGGAAGCCGAGATTGTCGGGCGGGGCCATGCCCGCGGCGCAGCCGCCGCTCTTGCCGTCGCGCAGGAAGTTCGACATGTAGCCGCGATGCTGGCCGCCGATGATGCGCACGCCGCAATTCGTCGTCGCCTCGGCCAGACGCCCGGCCGCATCGACGCGGTTGCGCGCGTAGCAGGTGTCGGTCCATTCCCAGACATTGCCGGAGAGGTCCGCAAGGCCGTTGGAGTTGACGCCGAAATGGCCGCGCGGCTTCGGCTCCATGTCGCGCTCCCTCGGGTCGGCGCGATAGCGGTAGGCGGCGATCCAGCGCGCGGCCGGGTTGGAGCCGTCGTCGTCCCCGATGCCGGTGGCGTCGTCGCCGAAGCGCTCGGCGGCGACGAAGGCCCATTCCTCGTCGCTCGGCAGGCGCCAGTCCTCGCCGGTCCTGTCGGACAGCCATGCCGCATAGGCGACGGCGTCGCGATAGCTCACGCCGGTCACCGGCACGTCGCCCGAAGCGCGCGTGTCGGCGGGCTGGCAGGCGCCGTCGGCGACGCAGGCGGCATATTCGGCGACGCTGACCTGATACTTCATGACCTCGAC
>JACZJD010000480.1 GCA_014860725.1 Aquamicrobium sp. | reverse complement strand
TGGGCCACGGTCCGTCTTTTCTCTTGTCTGAGAGGCCGCAAGATTCTGCGCGCGAGCGGGAGACTCTTAGCTAAATCTTTGACCTTGCTTGTAATTTCCGGCCGCAAGAACATGCATGCGGCTGTCCCCGGCCGAAAGTCGATTGCCGTCTAGCACAGGCTTCCTACGACCGCAACACGCTCTCTGGCAGGCTTTGCGTCAGTTTTGTCGCAGCAGCGCGGTCGCATTGCGCCGGGCAGGCTGAATCAGGCGACGAAGCCGAACGCGAATGCCAGCGGCAGGGCGGCAAGCGCCAGATCGACGATGAGCGCCACCCAGTTGTATGGCGTGTTGGCGCGGTCCGAAAGCATGCCGACGACCCGGCCGAACGCGGTGAAGGCCCAGGAGAAGCCGAGGGCCATGTAGAGGAGCGGCTGGGCGAGCAGGATACAGACCAGTCCGAGCCCGAGATAGAATCCCGAGTTCGTCGCGCGGACCTCGGCAACCGCCTCGGGATGGCGCTCGGTCGGGGCGAGGCGCAGCAGCCGGAGCGTCAGCCGCGGCGCGAACAGGCTGACGAGGCCGAGCAGTACGGTGACGGCGGCGGATGAAAAGGCCAGCCATTCACCGTCGGTCATCGGCCACGGAAACGCGATCTCCATCGAACCCCCCCTCGCAAGACGACGCCGAATTGAGGCGCGCCGCCGGCCGAAGTCAAGCGCGACAAAGGGGCCGGAACGAAGCGGCGCGGGCGACCGTGCGGCGACCCGGTTCGAGCATCAATGGACGCCGGCAAGCGCCGCCTCGACGACCGCGACGAGCCGGTCGAAACCTTCGGCCGTGCCGTCAATGCGGGCGCGCAGGGCCTCCTCGCCGCCGAGGAAGGCGATCTGCTCGGTAAACAGCATGCGGGTCTCAGCGCCCTCGGCGAACAGCTCGACGGTCGCCAGCGACACCGACTGCCGCGCCGTGCCGACGCTCATGTCGAAGGCGTAGACGATCCGCCGCGCCGGCTCGATGTCGAAATAGCGGGCGCGGAAGGAAAGCTCCTGCCCGCCGGGCATGCGCCAGCGCTTCACCTCGTCGCCCCCTGCGCGGAAGTCGAAACGGTCCTCGAGCGCTTCCCAGTCGGGGTGGCAGTCGGTCCAGGCCCGCTTCAGCGCCGGGTCCGACCAGAAGCGGAAGGCGTGGCGCGGGCTGCCGGGGAGCATGCGTTCGACGGTGAAGGTCCGGTGCAGCGTCTCGTTCACGGGATTTCCTCGGGCATGCGCTGCATGGCCTCGGCGAGGCGGGAAAAGGCGGCGTCGCAGGCGGCCTTGCGCCGCTCCAGCCAGTCGTCGAGCAGGTCGAGCGTTTCCGGGCGCATGGCATAGGTGCGCGTGCGGCCGACCTTGCGCGAGACGACCAGCCCGCCCTCTTCGAGCACTCTCAGATGCTTCAGCGCCGAGGGCAGGCGCATGCCGGCGGGCGCGGCGAGCTCCTTCACCGTCGCCTGGCCGCGGCTCAGTTGCTCGATCATGCCGCGCCGCGCCGGATCGGCGAGGGCGGTGAAGATACGGTCGAGAGGCTGCGTCTCCATGCGGGTCACGCCTCGAGATACTGCGGCGGCATCGCGTCGCGATAGGGGAAGAGGGAGAAGAAGGGCCGCGCCTCGGCGAGGATGCGCTTCATAGACGGCCGGTCGAGCAGGCGCTGCAGGTAGGCGGCGACGTTCTCCCGGTCGACGGCGAAGGGGTGCACGATCGAGGCGAAGAACAGGCCCGGCGCGGCGGCGCAGTCGGCGATGGTGAAATCGTCGCCGCAGACCCAGACCCGGCCGGCCATGCGCCGCTCGATCATGGCGTAGGCGGTGT
>JACZJD010000479.1 GCA_014860725.1 Aquamicrobium sp. | reverse complement strand
GTCCGCGCGCGACGAAAAGCGCCAGAATCGACAGCACCGCCACCGCCAGCGCGAGGTCGGCCAGGCGCCGCCAGCGGAACCCTCGCCGGCGCGAGCGGTGCGGCCTGCCGGTCTGCCTGCGGCGGCTCATCGGCGGAAGGCTCTCTTAATCATTCGGGATTAGCTTGCCTTGACGGAGAATGACCCTGCGGAACCGCCGAACCCGGCCATGGCGCTACAGCCCTCGACGACAGTCGACAAGAATATTGTGGACCGTACCAAGGCGCGTCGCAACAGCGACGTGGCCCGCGCCGTGCGCCGCACGCGCGACCGGCTGTCCGAGCAGGCCGGCAGCCCCGTCTACGACCGCGAATTGCTGAAGCTGCATGCGCAGGCCGTGTGGAACACGGCGCTCGCCATCCCGCTCATGGTTCTGGTGGTGTCGCTGACCGGCTTCGCCGCCGGCGTCGGCATCGACATCGCCATCTGGGGCGCGGTGACGCTGATCTGCTACGGCTGGCTGCTGCTGATCGCGCGCAAGGTCGCGCGCACCGACACGCCCGACATCGAGCCGGAGAAGGTCAAGCGCGCCTTCCTGCTCGGCCATTTCACCAGCGGCCTCGGCTGGGCCTATTTCGCGTGGCTGGGCTGCGCCGACTGCCAGGTCGACCAGTTCCCCGTGCTCAAGGCGGTGGCGCTGCTGCTCGTCATGGCCGCGACGGCGATCATCTCCTCGGCCCTGCGCGGCGCGCTGATCGCGACCTTCGCCGTGCCGGTCGCCGCCTCCGCCGCCTTCTTCGCGCTGTCGCCCGTCTGGGAGCCGGTCGACGCCATCATGGCGACGCTCCTCGTCGCCTCGCTGCCCTTCTTCACCTATGTCGCGGGCCATCTCTATTCGTCGTCGGTGATGCTGCTGTCCTTCCGCGCCGAAAAGGACATGCTGATCGCCGAGCTCGAGACCGCCAAGGCGATGTCGGACGAGGCACGCCGCCGCGCCGAGGAGGCGAACCTCGCCAAGTCGCGCTTCCTCGCCACCATGAGCCACGAGCTGCGCACGCCGCTCAACGCCATCCTCGGCTTCTCGGAGGTCATGGCCGGCGAGGTGCTGGGGCCGCTGCAGAACCCGACCTACAGGGAATATGCCGGCGACATCCATGCCTCCGGCAAGCACCTCCTCCACCTCATCAACGAGATCCTCGACCTGTCGCGCATCGAGGCCGGCCGCTATCAGCTGAACGAGGAGCCGGTGACGCTCGAAAGCGTGGTCGAGGAATGCTGCCACCTGATGGAGCTGAAGGCGCGCAACAAGGACATCCGCATCGTCCAGCAGTTCGAGCCGCATCTGCCGCGCCTGTTCGCCGACGAGCGCTCGCTGCGCCAGATCACGCTCAACCTCCTCTCCAACGCGGTGAAGTTCGCACCGAGCGGCAGCGAGGTGCGCGTGCGCATCGGCTGGACGGCCGGCGGCGGCCAGTACGTCTCGGTCAAGGACAACGGCCCGGGCATTCCTCCTGACGAGATTCCCGTGGTGCTGTCGGCCTTCGGCCAGGGCTCCATCGCCATCAAGAGCGCCGAGGAAGGCACCGGCCTCGGCCTGCCCATCGTGCAGGGGCTGCTCGCGCTCCACGGCGGCGAGTTCCAGCTCCATTCGCGGCTGCGCGAGGGCACCGAGGCCATCGCCATCTTCCCGCCGCAGCGCGTGATGGAGGAATTGCCGCCCGTGCCGCAGGAAACGCGCGCCGTGGCGGCCGGCGGCCGCAGGCGCTGATCCCTTACGATCTACGCAGGTTTGCCGCCCGTTACGGCCGGATCGCCATGCCCGAATGCGCGAGCGCCGCATTCTTGACGATGCCTGCGGCAAGCGCCGCACCCGCCCCCTCCCCGTCGCCCAGCGAAAGGTCGAGGATCGGCGAAAGTCCCAGCACTCCGGCCGCTTTCGCCATTCCCGGCTCGATCGAGACGTGCCCGAGCACGCAGTGGTCGATGGCGCTCGCCTCGGCCGCCTTGAGCACGGCTGCCGCCGCGAGGCTGGCATAGCCGTCGAGGATCACCGGGA
>JACZJD010000478.1 GCA_014860725.1 Aquamicrobium sp. | reverse complement strand
ACGGCGATCAGGACGTGGTTCTGCAACTCGCCGAGAAGCTGGTTGATGAAGACCGACTTGTCCTGGGTGTAGGTCACGGTCATGCCGTCCGGCAGCCGCGTCTGGAATTCGTCGGCGAGGCGCTTCACCTCGTCCACGGTGTCGACCAGGTTGGCGCCGACGCGCTTCTTGACCTCGATGGCGATGGCGGGCTTGCCGTCGAGCCGGGTCACGGTCTCGGCGTCGGCGTGGGTGGAGCGCACGGTGGCGAGGTCCTGCGCCCGCACCACGGCGTTGCGGCCGGCAAGGATCGGCAGGTTGGCGATGTCCTCGACGGTCTCGATCAGCGCCGGCACCTTGACCGCGTACTTGCCCTCGCTGCCCTGCAGCGCGCCGGCGGCGACGAGGCTGTTGGAGGCGTTCATGCCGTCGAGCAGGTCGTCGAGCTTCAGCCCGTAGGAGGTGAGCTTCATCGGGTCGATGACGACCTCGACCAGATCGTCGCGCGCGCCCTGCAGCACGCCCTCGAGCACGCCGGGCACCTCCTCGATGCGGTCGCGCAACTGGCGCGCGGCGGCCGTCAGCGTGCGCTCGGGCACGTGGCCCGAGAGGGTGACGACGAGCACCGGGAACTCGGAGATGTTGACCTCGTGGACGCTCGGCTCGTCGGCGCCCTGCGGCAGATCGCGCCGCGCGGTGTCGACGCCGTTGCGCGTGTCGTCGAGCGCGGTCTTGAGGTCGGTCGAGGGGTCGAACTCCAGCAGCACGTAGCCGCCGCCCTGATAGGCGGCGGAGCGCATTTCCTTGACGCCCTTGATGGTCTTGAGCCGGGTCTCGACCGGGCGCAGGAGCAGGCGCTCGGCGTCCTCCGGCGAGATGCCCTGATAGGACAGGCTCGCATAGATGATCGGGACGGGGACGTCGGGCTCCGCTTCCTTGGGGATCGACAGGTACGACATCGCACCCACGATCATCAGGAAGACGAGCGTCGTGATCGTCAGCCGTGCGTTGCGGATGGCGAGCTTGACGATATCCATGGCCTAGTGCGTCCCGCCGGTCGCTTCGCCGATCAGCCTGTTGACGGTGTCCGCGTCGGCCTCGACCGGGTTGACGGTGTCGCCCTCGGAGATCAGCTCCTGTCCGGCGACGATGATGCGCACGTCGGCGGGAATGCCGCCGAGCACGAGGCCGCCGGGAAGGTCGTCGACGAGGTCGATGGGGAAGAACACCACCTTGTCGGCGGCGTCGACGGCGCGGATGCCGAGGTCGCCGCTGTTGCTCAGCGTCACCACCGAGCGCGGCAGCACGGTCGCCTCGACCGGCGCGGCGAGGAGCGTCACCTCCGCCGTCATGCCGGAGGGGATGCGGTGCTCGGCGTTGGGCACGGCCACCTCGACGCGGAAGGTGCGGGTGGCGGGCGTGGCGTCGCGGCTGATGTAGCGGATCTCGCCTTCCGCCTCCTCGCCGTTGACGAGGCGCACGCGCGCCTTGTCGCCCGGCTTGACGTGGGCGAGGTCGCGCTCCGACACCTCGCCGCGGGCGAGGATGGGATCGAGGGAAAGGATCGTCACCACGGGCGCGCCGGCGGCGAGCGAGCCGCCGAGCTCGGCGTCGACCTTGTCGATGGTGCCGTCGAAGGG
>JACZJD010000477.1 GCA_014860725.1 Aquamicrobium sp. | reverse complement strand
CGTCGTCAGGATGCGGCCGTTGACCGCGTCGTGGCCGGCGAGCGGCTGCGGGTCGATCTTCTCGACGCCGTGGATGCGCATGACCTCCTCGACCAGATCGGCCTTGCCGTCGATGTCGGGCCGCCACGACGGCACCGCGACTTGCGCCGTCTCGCCGTCGCCCTTCGGCGCGAAGCCGAGGCGCGTCAGGATGGCGCGGCTCTCTTCGGCCGGCACGTCGATGCCGGTCAGGCGCTTCACCTCCGCGAAGGGGAACGGCACCACCTTCGGCGTATGGCCGGCATAGCCGACCACCTCGGTCCTGCCCGGCGTGCCGCCGCACAGGTCGAGCACCATCCGCGTCGCCAGCTCCAGCCCCGGCACCATGAACTCGGGATCGACGCCGCGCTCGAAGCGGTAGCGCGCATCGGTGACGATGCCGAGCGTACGCCCGGTGCGGGCGACGGTGATCGGGTCCCACAGCGCCGATTCGATCAGCACGTCGGTCGTCGCCTCGTCGCAGCCGGAATGCTCGCCGCCCATGATGCCGGCAATGGACTCGACGCCGGTGTCGTCGGCGATGGCGTACATCTCCGCCGTGAGCGTGTATTCGCGCCCGTCGAGCGCCAGCATCGTCTCCCCCTCCTTCGCGCGGCGCACCACGAGGTCGCCCGCGACCTTCTTCGCGTCGAAGACGTGGAGCGGCCGGCCTCGGTCGAAGGTGACGTAGTTGGTGATGTCGACCAGCGCGTTGATGGGCCTGAGGCCGATGGCGATCAGCCGCTGCTGCATCCATTTCGGCGACGGGCCGTTCTTGACCCCCGCTACGCGCCTGAGCGCGAAGCCGGGACAGAATTCGGGCGCCTCGATCTTCACCCTGACCGGGCTTTCGCCCACACCCTCGACCGGCGCGACCGCGCCGTCCTTCAGCGTGCCGAGCCCGCTTGCCGCGAGGTCGCGGGCGATGCCGTAGACGCTGGTCGCATCCGGCCGGTTCGGCGTCAGGTTGATCTCGATGACCGGGTCGTCGAGCTTCGCCCATGCGGCGAAGCTCGCGCCGACCGGCGCGTCCTCCGGCAGGTCGATGATGCCGTCGTGCTCGTCGGAAAGCTGCAGCTCGCGCTCCGAGCACATCATGCCGTGGCTCTCGACGCCGCGTATCCTGCCGACCGACAGCGTGACGTCGATGCCGGGCACGTAGGTGCCGGGCGCGGCGAAGGCGCCGACGAGGCCGGCGCGCGCGTTGGGCGCGCCGCACACCACCTGCACCGGCGCGCCGGAGCCGGTGTCGACCGTCAGCACACGCAGCTTGTCGGCGTCGGGATGCTTCTCCGCCGTCAGGACCTTGGCGATGACGAAGGGCGCGAGCGCCGCCTTGTCGTCGACGCTCTCGACCTCGAGGCCGATCATGGTCAGCCGCTCGACGATCTCATCGAGCGTGGCGTCGGTGTCGAGGTGATCCTTCAGCCAGGAAAGGGTGAATTTCATGATCTCTTTCCCTGCAAGAACTAGCTGCTCAGGCCGCCGAACAGCGTCGGCAGGTCGAGCGGGCGGAAGCCGTAGTGGCTGAGCCAGCGTGCATCGGCGTCGAAGAAGGCGCGCAGGTCCGGCATGCCGTATTTCAGCATGGCGATTCGGTCGATGCCCATGCCCCAGGCGAAGCCCTGATACTCGTCGGGATCGAGGCCGCCATAGCGCAGCACGTTGGGATGGACCATGCCGCAGCCGAGAATCTCCATCCAGTCCGAGCCCTCGCCGAAGCGCACCTCGCCCGGGCGCGAGCGGTCGCACTGGATGTCGACCTCGAGCGACGGCTCGGTGAAGGGGAAGAAGGACGGCCGGAAGCGCATCTGCACCTGCCTGACCTCGAAGAAGGCCTTGCAGAACTCGGTCAGCACCCACTTCATGTTGGCGATGTTGGCGGTCCTGTCGATCACCAGCCCTTCGAGCTGGTGGAACA
>JACZJD010000476.1 GCA_014860725.1 Aquamicrobium sp. | reverse complement strand
TCCAGCCCGGCGACCTGATAGGCGGCCTGCGGCGCGTTCAGCACCTGATAGAAGGCGACGCCGTCGACGGAGACGATGGCGTTGTCCTTGGTGATGACCTCCTGCGTCGGCACGTCGAGCACCTGCTCCATCATGTTCATCCTGGCGCCGAGGCGGTCGATGAACGGCACGATGATGTTGAGGCCCGGCGTCAGCGTCCGCGTGTAGCGGCCGAAGCGCTCCACCGTGTAGTTGTAGCCCTGCGGCACCGTCTTGATGCCCGCGAAGATCAGCAGCAGGACGAGAAAGACGAGGACCGGAATGAGGACGTCCAGGCCGGTAAACAGCATCGTGATCTCCATTGTTGCCTGATCCGGGGGCGCAAGGCCGCCGCCGCGGGCGCGCGGCGCGCCCGGCCAAGACTTAAGCGGGATTTCGCGGCGTTACAATGTCGGCCCGTGCGTCAGGACGGCCGGGTGGCGGCCTGCGCCTACAGCCAGCCTTCGAGCTCGCGGCGCACGATGCCCTCGATCATCCGCATCCCGTCCTCCGAATCGTTGAGGCAGGGGATGTGGGAGAAGCGTTCGCCGCCGGCATGCATGAAGACCTCGCGCACCTCGCCGTCGATCTCCTCCAGCGTCTCGATGCAGTCGGCCGAGAAGCCGGGATTGACGATGGCGATGCGCTTCACGCCCTCCTTCGCCAGCCGCGCCACGGTCTCGTCCGTATAGGGCCTGATCCACTCCTCCTTGCCGAACAGCGACTGGAAGGTGGTGATGAGGCGCTTGTCGTCCCAGCCGAGGCGCTGGCGCATCAGGCGCGTGGTTTCGTGGCAGTGCTGCGGATAGGGATCGCCGTTCGCGGCATAGCGCTTGGGGATGCCGTGGTAGGAGGCGAGCACCACCTCCGGCTCGAAATCGAGCGTGGCGAGGTGGCGTTCGATGGAGGCGGCCAGCGCCTCGATATAGGCCGGCTCGTCGTAATAGGGCGGCACGGTGCGCACGGCCGGCTGGTTGCGGACCTTCATCAGCGCCCGGAAGAGCTGGTCGTTGGCCGTGGCCGTGGTGGTGGCCGAATATTGCGGATAGAGCGGGAAGAAGACGATGCGGTCGCAGCCCTGCGCCGTCAGCTTCTCGAGCGCGCTCTCGATCGAGGGATTGCCGTAGCGCATGCCGATCTCGACCGCGATGCGCGGCTCGTCGGCCAGCGCGTCGGCCAGCAGCCGCGTCTGCGCATCGCAGATCGTGCGCATCGGCGATTCGTCCTTCTCCCTGTTCCAGATCGTCCTGTAGTTGGCGCCGGTCTTCTGCGGCCGCGTGTTGAGCACGATGCCGTAGAGGATCGGATACCACTTCCACTTCGGAAGCTCGATGACGCGCTGGTCGGACAGGAACTCGGCGAGATAGCGGCGGATCGACCAGTAATCGGTGGCGTCCGGCGTGCCGAGGTTGGACAGGAGGACGCCGACGCGCCCGGATTTCACGGGGGGCAGGCCGGCCGGGAGGATCTGCTTGTCTGTCACCGCTGTGGCTCGGTCCTTGTCGATGGGGGCGTGAAGGTTCATGCCGACGGTTCCTTGCTGCATCCGCAAAGCTAAAGCGTATTGTCCTCCATACAAGGCGATGAATTGACGCGCTTTGATTGAACTCAACCGGCGTAGTCGCGCTCGTCGGCGATGACCTTGCCGTCGTTGGGCAGCGAGCCGGGCGCGGCGAGGCGCACCGTGCCGCCGAGCTTGGTGATCTCGCGCAGCGAGGTCTCGACGGCGGCGATGTCGGGTGC
>JACZJD010000475.1 GCA_014860725.1 Aquamicrobium sp. | reverse complement strand
GCCCACGCCGGTAGCGAACGACATCGCGCACGATCCCTCGGTCGTGCCGCCGCCCATCGGCGAGCGCGGGCCGGAGACCGTCCGCGTCGATCTGGAGACGGTGGAACTGGAGGCGAAGCTCGACGACCGCGCGACCTTCCGCTACTGGACGTTCAACGGCACCGTTCCCGGCCCGTTCGTGCGCGTGCGCGTCGGCGATACGGTCGAGGTGCATCTGCGCAACCACGACGACAGCTGGATGCCGCACAATATCGACTTCCACGCCGTCACCGGCCCCGGCGGCGGGGCGGAGGCGACCACCGCCGCGCCCGGCGAGGAGAAGGCCTTCCGCTTCAAGGCGCTCAACCCCGGCATCTACGTCTATCATTGCGCCGTGCCGCCCGTGGCGATGCACATCGCCAACGGCATGTACGGCCTGATCCTCGTCGAGCCCGAGGGCGGGCTGCCGCCCGTCGACCGCGAGTTCTACGTCATGCAGGGGGAAATCTACACCGAGGAGCCGTTCGGCTCCGACGGCACCCTCACCGAAAGCTACGACAAGCTCCTCAACGAGCGGCCGGAATATTTCGTCCTCAACGGCCATGTCGGCGCCCTGACGGATCACTACCCGCTCAAGGCGTCCGTCGGCGAGACGGTGCGCATCTTCTTCGGCGTTGGCGGCCCCAACTTCGTGTCGTCGTTCCACGTCATCGGCGAGATCTTCGACCGCGTCTATCTCAACGGCTCCGTGACCTCGCCGCCGCAGACCGACGTCCAGACGGTGACGGTTCCGGCCGGCGGGGCGGTCATCGTCGACATGAAGCTCGAGGTGCCGGGGCGCTACGTCCTCGTCGACCACTCGCTCTCCCGCGTCGAGCGCGGGCTGGCGGGGTGGCTCGACGTCGAAGGCGAGGAGAATCCGGAGATATTCGAGCCCATCGGCTGACCCGAGCCGCGGCCCGGCAATGCCGGTATGGCATCGCCGGGCTCCGCTTCATGATGAGCGGGAGGGCGCCGAAGGAACAAACCGCACTTTTGACTGTTCGGGCGGCGGGGCGAAGGAGAGCCGCAATGCCGAAACCGTCCCCTACGCGCTTCACCTTGCTCGCCGGCGCAACGACATGCGCGCTGGTCGCAGGATTTTCTTTCTCCGCAGCCGCTCACGAAGCAAAATCCGGCTGGATGTATCCTCCCGACTGCTGCTCAAACCGGGACTGCCGCGAGCTGCCGGGCGAGTTCGTCACCGAGCAGAAGCAGGGCTACGTCATCAAGCTCAACGGCGAGCATCTCACCTATTTCGATTCGCGAATCCGGCCCTCGCCGGACGGGGTCTATCACTGGTGCTCGGCGTATGGCCGCGACGACACGCGCACCATCTGCCTCTTCGTCCCGCCCAACAGTTTCTGAGGACCATTTCCGAAGGGTCACGGGCCGGCTGCCGGCCCCCCCCGGGGGGACACGCCGTCATCCGAGCTCGCGGACGAGGCGCGCCTGCCTTTCCAGGATCTCGGCGGCCTGCTCGCGGGACATGTGGGTCAGCATCAGGCTGATGCAGCATTCGAGATAGGTGATCGAGGAACGGCGCAGATAGTCGTCCGTCTGCCGCCGCGCCATGTCGTTCAGGTCGCCTCGTCGGTGGTTCATGGGTTCGGTCTCCGTCGGAGCCGGCGGGTCAGTGCGGCTTGCGGCCGAACTGCTTGCGCAGCTCGTTCTTGGCCTCCTCCAGCACCTTCCTGCGCCTCGCGGGCAGGTTGCTGCCGGCGCGGTTGATGTAGAAGGTCAGCATCGACATGGCGGAACGGAACGGGTCCGCCTTGCGGCGCCTGCTCCGCTCGGCCGAGCGCTTGAGCGAGGCGGCGATCCGGCCGGGATCGCCGGAGCCGAAGATGCCTTCCTCGAGGTCGAGCGCATCGCTGTGCCGCGTGACCTCGGCCGACCATCTTTCGCGTTCCTCAGCCATGCCGATCCATCCTTTTTCCCTTCCGAACCATGTCGGGCCGCCAGGGTTCCAGGCCCGCGATCACGCGCCGCGCACGATAGCGTCAACGGGGCGGCGGGAACTTCCTTTCCTC
>JACZJD010000474.1 GCA_014860725.1 Aquamicrobium sp. | reverse complement strand
GTCAATGTCGGCGGCTCGGCGCTGGCCGGCTCGCTCGATCGCGCGGCCTCCGGCGCGCTGCATGACGGGGTGGACTGATGCCGCTGCTCGCGCTGGGACCGCACATCTTCGAGATCGCGCCGCTCAACTTCCAGCAGATCGAGCGCGTGACCGAGCCGAAGCTGCCGGCGATCGCGCGCTTCGGCGCGCGGCCCGGCCGCCAGTTCACCGGCCTGGGCGAAGACCCGATCACCATTTCCGGCCTGCTCTTTCCCGAGGAGCTGGGCGGCCGCGCCGAGCTCGAGGCCGTCAGGGCGACGCAGGCGGCCGCGCGGCCGGTGCTGATGATCGGCTGGGCGGGCGAGACCGGCCTTGCCGCCACCGTCTACGGCCTGGTCGTCATCCTCACCGTGCGCGACACGCAGTCGAGCATCTCGCGGGCCGGCATCGGCCGGCGCATCGCCTATGACATCACCGTCGCGCCGGTCGGCGGCGAGGCGCGTCCCGTGGGGCTGTTCGGATGAAGATCATTCCCGCCGCCGTCGCCACCGTCACCGTCGAGGACGCCACCGTCGACCTCGTCGCCTTCGGCCACGCCGCCGCGGTCCTCGGCGACCGCCGTGCGGCCGGCAAGCTGCGCGGCTATGTCGAGGCGGTGTACGAGGCCAATCCCGGCCTCGCCGCCAAGGGCACGATCCTGCCGCTCGGCACGAGGATCGTCCTGCCCGAGTTCGCCGTCATCGCGACGGCCGCGACGCCGAGGCTGTGGGACGAATGAACCGGATGCGCCCCTTCATCGACGTCTCCGTCGACGGCCGGCCGGTCTCCGGCCTGTTCTACGAGCTGCTCAACAAGGCGACCATCCACGACGCGCCCGGCCAGGAGAGCGACAGCGCCGAGCTCACCTTCGACGATGGCGGCAACCGCGTGGCGGTTCCGCGCTTCGGCGCGCTGGTCGAGGTGCGGTTCGGCTTCGAGGACGCCCCGGGCTGGAAGATGGGTGTGTTCACCTACGAGAAGTCGTCAATCGAGGGGGGCGAGAGCGGCGAGTTCCTGACGCTGCACTGCCGCTCGGCCGACCGCCGAGCCGACCTGAAGGAGACGAGGTCGGAGCATTTCGACGGGATGACGGTCGGCGGCATCGTCGAGGAGCTGGCGGGGCGCCACGGCCTCGGCGCGAAGGTCGATCCCGACTTCGCCTCGATCGAGCTGCCTTACGTCGCCCGCCTCAACCAGTCCGCGCCGGACTTCCTCACCCGGCTTGCCGACAGGATGCAGGCGCAGTTCGCGGTGAAGGACCGCAAGTTCCTGTTCCTGAGACGCGGGGCGCTGCCGGCGATGTCGATCGACCGCGGCGAATGCATCTCCTGGAGCTTCGAGATAGAGCCGCGCCCAGCCCATGGCCGCACCGAGGCCGCATGGTTCGACCGCGATGCCGGCGTCACGCGCATCGAGGAGCATTCGACGGGGCTTCAAGGGCCGTTGAAGCGGCTGCGCACGGTCCATTCCAACGCCGACGAGGCCAAGCGCGCCGCCGCCGCCGAGGGCGACCGCCTCGGC
>JACZJD010000069.1 GCA_014860725.1 Aquamicrobium sp. | reverse complement strand
TCGCTCGCCTCGGCGATGCGCCACACGCACGCCCCGGACTCGAACATGGTCCCGGGGCCGGCCGTCAGCGTCGGTATCTGGCCGAAGGGCTGGCGGGACATGTTGTGCGCGTGGGCCTGCGTGCCTTGCGGCACGAGTTCGACCTCGTAGGGAAAGCCTGCCTCCTCGAGCGCCCAGCGCAGGCGCAGGTCGCGAACCAGGCCCTGCGCGAAACCCGGTGCCCAGTCATAGGCGGTGATCGTGACCGGCTCCCGGTCGAAGACGACGGCATTCATGAAAGCGCTCCCGTCCCGGTCTCAGCCCGGCATCTGGTTGATGTGCAGGATGTTGCCGTCGGGGTCCTTGAACCAGACGAGCTTCATGCCGTCGGCATGATGGATGTTGCCGCGGAATGTGCCGATTTCGGGATAGTGCTCGAAGGCGACGCCCTTTGTGGCCAGATCGGCGACGATCGCATCGATGTCGTCCCCGACGTCCCAGACCACGGCGTTGGCGCGGTTCGTTCCGGCCGCCTCCGAGCGGTAGACGACGAGCTGCGTGGCGCCGGTGCGGAACACCATTACCCCGTCCATTCCCTCCTCGATCAGCTCGAGGCCCAGCACCTCCGAATAGAAACGCCGCGCGCGGGCGATGTCGGAAACGGCAACGATGGCCGAGGAATTCCAGTCCTTGAGCATGGCCTCCTCCCCTGTGGCCGGCCTCGCAGTAAAGTTGATATCAACCTAATTACCTCAAATCCGGCGAAACGCCGAATCACGAAATCGTACCGTTCGAAACGACGCGCTTCTGCGCGGCTCGCGTTCGCGCAGTCCTACTCCGCCGCGTCGCGCTGCGTCTCGTCCGGTGCGTCGGGGTGGCCGGGGGCGGTTTCGCAGCCGAGGTCCGGGAAGGCGAGCACGCGGCGGCCATGAAAATCGCTGCGGGCGACAAGCAGGCCGCGCTCCTCGAAATAGGCGATCAGGCGCCGTGCCCGGCGCGGCGAGTGACTGCCGTAGGCACGGGCCAGAGTGGCGTCGGACGGGCAGGGCTCGTTGTTGGTCGCGGCGCGGGCGACCATCAGGAATATGCCCTGAAGATCGTCGGGCAATGTTTCGGAGAGCGACAGCGCCGTCGCCCAGGCTTCGCCGCCGGAGCTTTCGTCGACGCCGGCGCGGGCGATCGCCAGCCGCCGGCGGAAGGCGGAAAGCGGCAGCGGCTCGCCGGGCACGCGGCGGATGCGGCTGCGCACCAGAAAATCCTGATAGAGCACGGCGTCGGAACGGAAGGCCGCGTCCGCGTCTTCGAGGATTTCGCGCAGCACCGCGTCGATCTCGGCATCGCGCTCGGCGTCGTCGATGACGGCGGACACCGGTTCGTCCGACGGCTCCGGCGCCGGCCTGGGCCGCGACAGCTGCGCCAGAAGGTCGGCGGTCGGGATCGGTTTTGGAGGCGGTCTCCGCACCACTGGCGAGGCTTCTTCGGGGCCGGGCGTGAAGATCAGGTCGCGGGCGTCCTCCGGCGCCTCGGGCAACGGCATGAGCTTGGGGCTGGTCGAGCGCGCGGAGGTTTCGACGGGGCCGATGGTGATCGCCACCGGCCGGCGCGACAGCGCCGGCCCCAGCGCGACGAAGTTTCCGCGCGCAAGGTCGCGGAACATTTCGGCTTGGCGACGGTCCATTCCGAGCAGGTCGGCGGCGCGCGCCATGTCGATGTCCAGGAAGGTGCGGCCCATCAGGAAATTGGAGGCTTCCGCCGCGACGTTCTTCGCCAGCTTGGCCAGGCGCTGGGTGGCGATGACTCCCGCGAGGCCGCGCTTGCGGCCGCGGCACATCAGGTTGGTCATGGCCCCCAGCGAGAGCTTTCGCGCGTCGTCGGAGACCTCGCCGGCAACGGCGGGCGCGAAAAGCTGCGCCTCGTCAACCACCACCAGCACGGGATACCAGTGGTCGCGCTCGGCATCGAACATGCCGCCGAGAAAGGCCGCCGCAGCGCGCATCTGCTGCTCGACGTCGAGCCCTTCGAGATTGAGCACGACGGAGACGCGATGCTGGCGCACGCGGCCGGCAATGCGCGCAAGCTCCGCCTCGGAGCGGGCGGCGTCGACCACCTGGTGGCCGAATCGTTCCGCCAGCGTGACGAAGTCGCCTTCGGGATCGACGATGCATTGCTGCACCCAGGGCGCGCTTTGCTCCAGCAGGCGACGCAGCAGATGCGACTTGCCGGACCCGGAATTGCCCTGCACCAGCAGGCGGGTCGCCAGCAGCTCCTCCAGATCCAGATTCGCCACGCCGCCGCCGGCCGCGGCGCCCATGTCGATGTCGACCTTCATCCCGCATCCCTTTCCGGGACCGTCCTTAGCATCCGCCGCCCCGCAGCACGAAGCATCGCCGCACGGATTCCCACAGGCACGATGGCGCGGATGAAGGCGGTGTGCCGGTAAGGGATGGAAGGCAATGTGTTGCCATCCCTTGCCTGCACCGGCCGGAGCATCCGTTCAGGTTTCGGGGCGGCCCAACCGTGACAGCACGATGACCGGCAGGATGCCGATCGCCACGATCAGCAGCGCGGCGATCGAGGCTTCCTCGTAGGTCCCGCGCGCGGCCTCGCCGTAGAGATGCGTCGCCAGCGTCTCGAAGTTCAGCGGCCGCAGGAGCAGCGTCGCCGGCAACTCCTTCATGCAGTCGACGAACACCAGCAGCCCGGCCGAGGCAAGCGCCGCCTTGGACAGGGGCAGATGGACGGTGCGGAACACGCCGGACGACGTCTGGCCGAGCATCCGGGCCGCGTGGTCGAGCGACGGCGGGATGCGGCTGAACCCCGCCTCGATCCCGCCGGTGGAGATCGCCATGAAGCGCGTCGAATAGGCGAGCACGAGTGCTGCGCCCGAGCCGAGCAGGAGCAGGCCGGGCGCCGCTCCCGTCAGCCGCTCGACGGCGCCCACCCAGAAACGGTCGAACAGACCGACCGGAACGAGAAGGCCGATGGCGAGAACCGTCCCCGGCACGGCATAGCCCAGCGTCGAGGCCCGCGCGGCCAGCGCGGTGAGGCGTCCGGGATAGGTCCGCGCCGCATAGGCGAAGAGCAGGCCGCAGAGCAGCACCACGACGGTGGCGATGGACGAGACCGTCACGGTGTTGACGATCTCGTCCTGGATGCGCGCGGAGATGCCGGCGAAGCGGAAGCGCTTCCAGGCCTCGAGGCACAGATAGATCGCCGGCGCGACGAAGCCGAGCATGATCGGCAGGGCGCAGATGCCGAACGCACCCGCCGCCCGCCATCCCTTCAACCGCACGGGGGCCATCGGCCGCGGCCTCTGCGCCGCCGCCGCGTAGCGCTGGTTGCGGCGGGCGTGGCGCTCGACCAGCACCAGCACGACCACGATCATCAGCATGGCGAGCGATATCTGCGCGGCGCCGGGCATGTCGGAGCGGTTTACCCATGTCGTGTAGACCGAGACGGTCAGCGTCCGCACGCCGAGGAACTGCGAGGCGCCGATGTCGTTCAGCGTCTCCATCAGCGCCAGCGCCACGCCCACCGCGATGGCCGGCCTCGCGAGCGGAAACGCCACCTGCCGGAACACGGCGTTGCGGCGCGTGCCGAGGGTCCTCGACACCTCGATGAGGTTCGCCGCCTGCGTCAGGAACATCGCCCGCGTGGTGAGATAGACATAGGGGTAGAGCACCAGGCCCAGAAGCAGGATGCACGCCCACATCGAGCGGATGTCGGGAAGGCGGAACTCGCGCGGGCTCGAATAGCCGAGCAGGCCGCGCAGCATGCCCTGCACCGCGCCGACGGGGTGCAGGATGTCGAGATAGGCATAGGCGATGATGTAGGTGGGGACGGCGAGCGGCAGCAGCAGCGCCCATTCCACGACGCGCCGCCCCGGAAACGCATAGGCCGTCACCAGCCAGGCCGTGGTGGTGCCGATCAGCGTCACCAGCAGGCCGACGCCGACGAGCAGGACGAAGGTGTCCTTGAGCGCCGCCGGCAGCACATAGGCGATCATGTGCGGCCACAGGCCGGCGCTGCCGCGGAAGGCGATGAAGACCAGTGCCACGATCGGCAGGCAAATCATCCCGGCGACGAGAATCGCCCCGAGCCGCCATCCCGTCCCGGAACGGCGCCAGGGCAGGCGCTTGGTGTTGGCGGCTTCCGCGGGGCTCATCGGGCAGGACGAAGCGACGGCCCCGGACACATCTCCGGGGCCGCCGCCTGCCGTTCCGTCGTCAGTTGTCGAAGCCGACCTTCTCCGCCAGCTCGCTGGCGGTCTTGCGGAAGCCCACGCCCTCGACGATGTCGATGGTGTCCGGCTTGAGCACGCCGTATTCGGCGATCAGCGGATCGACCGCGGCATTGACGTTGACCGGATATTCGTAGTTGGCCTCGGCGTAGATCTTCTGCGCCTCGTCGGAGACGAGGTATTCGAGGAACTGGACCGCCTCGTCCTTGTTCGGCGCGTGGCGCGCGACCGCCGCGCCGGTGATGTTGACCTGGGTGCCGCCGTTCTCGAAGGTCGGCAGGATCATCTTGATGGCGTTGGCCCACTCCTCCTGCTCCGGCCCGCCTTTGCCGCTGCGCATCAGGCCGATGTAGTACGAGTTGGCGACGCCGATGTCGCACAGGCCGCCCATGATGTCGCGCGCGACGTCGCGGTCGCCGCCGCCGGCCTTGCGGGCGAGGTTGGCCTTCACGTCGGTCAGCCACTTCTCGGCGGCCTCGTCGCCGTGATGGGCGATGTAGGAGCCGACCAGGGCGACGTTGTAGGGGTGCTGGCCGGAGCGGATGCAGATCCTGCCCTTCCATTCCGGATCGGCGAGATCCTCGTAGGTGATCTCGGTGAGGTCGAGGTCCTTCGCCGCATAGACGGCGCGGGCGCGCAGCGACAGCGCGTACCAGTGGCCGTCATCGTCCCGCAGGGTGTCGGGGATGGTGCTGTTGAGGACCTCCGACTCGATGCCCTGCGTCAGCCCCTGCTCGACGAGGTCGACCAGCACGCCGGCATCGACGGTCATCAGCACGTCGGCCGGAGAGCGGTCGCCCTCGGCGGTGACGCGCTCGGCGAGCCCGTCCTGGAGGAAGATGGTGTTGACCGCGATGCCCGTGGAGGCGGTGAATGCGTCGATGAGCGGCTGGATCAGCCCCGGCTCGCGCGTCGTGTAGAGGTTGAGTTCGGCCGCCGTCGCCGCCTGCGCCCCTCCGAGGACGGCCAGCGCCGATCCGAGCAAGATTCCCTTGAACGTCCTGAATTCCATCGCGATGCCGCTCCCTGATTGTTGATGTGCGAAGACTGTTGGTGTGCGAGTGACCGGGCGCTGCCGCCCGGTCCGGGGGTAACCATAGTTGACTGTAGCAGTAAAGTTTAGAGGAGGGACGACATCGCGGCAACCGGGGGGCGCGATCCGTCGCACCCGCCCCGCCGGCGCGGCTGCGGCGGCGTCAGAACACGAACACCTGCTCCGGCGCCACGGACACGCGCGCCTTGTCGCCGGCGCGCAGGCGCTGGCGCTCGGTCGACCGGATTCGCAACGGCTCGGAGAGCGCCGCCACGGCCAGAAGCGTCTGCTCGATCTCGCCCATCAGCGCGCAGTCGACGACGGTGCAGTCGACGCCGCCGCCCTCGCAGTTCAGCCGCAGGCAATGGGGGCGGATGTAGACGGTCGCGCTGTCGCCGTCGGCGAAGCCGGGCGCCTCGAACCGGCCGAGCGGCGTTTCCAGAAATCCGTTCCAGCACGCGCCCCGCACCTTGTTGAAGGTCGAGAAGAACTCGGCGGCATAGGCGCTCGCCGGCCTGTCGTAGAGGTCGCTGCCGGTTCCGGTCTGGACGATCCGGCCCGACTGCATCAGCACCACCCGGTCGCCGGTGGAGAGCGCTTCCTCCGGATCGTGCGTCACCATGATGACGGTGGCGCCGAGCTCGCGCAGCAGCGCGACCGTCTCGGCGCGGATGCCGTCGCGCAAGCCGCGGTCGAGGTTGGAGAACGGCTCGTCCATGAGCAGGATCTGCGGCCGGGGCGCGAGCGCGCGCGCCAGCGCCACCCGCTGCTGCTCGCCGCCCGACAGCATGTGCGGAAAGCGATGGGCGAGATGCGCGAGGCCGAGCCGCTCGACGATCTCGCCGCAGCGCGCGCGGGCCGCCGTGCGGTCGAGCCGCTTCAGCCCGAACAGGATGTTGTCGGTCACGCTCAGATGCGGAAACAGCGCGTAGTCTTGGAACATGAAGCCGATGTTGCGCTCCTCGGGCTCGACATAGGCATGCGGCCCGGAAATCTCCCGGCCGTCGAGCAGGACGCGGCCCTGATCCGGCTTCTCGATGCCGGCGACGACGCGCAGCAGCGTCGACTTGCCGCAGCCCGAGTGGCCGGCAAGGCAGATGATCTCGCCGCGCGCCACGCGAAGCGAGACGTCGTCCAGCGCCGCCACGCTGCCGAACCGGCGGGAGACCGCTTCGATCTCGAGATGGGCGTCCGTATCTGGTCGCTGCCTGGTCATCCTTCGTCTTCCGCTTCGAATCCGCCTCGCGCCGCGCGCCGTGCGGGCCGCGTCGCCTCCCTCAGCCGGTCCAGCTCTCCGAGGGTGGCCAGCGCGGCGTCACGGCCTGTCGTCGCAAGACCTAGCAGCAGCATTTCCAGACATGCAAGAGTGGCGCCGTGCAAGGCCACGTGTCCGCTGCGTCCGCGGGGGACCGTCAGCACCGTCGTCGCGAGCCGGGCGGGCTTCTCCCCGGGGCAGTCGGTGACCAGAACGACGGGAAGATGCAGCCGGCGCGCCTCGAAGATCGTGGCCTCCGCCTCGCGGTAGGTCTTGCCGTAGGCCAGCATCAGGATCGCGTCTCCCGTCTCCAGCTCCAGCAGCTGGTCGGCAAGCTCCGTTCCCGTGCGGTCAAGAACCATCTGCCGGCGGCCCTTGCGGCGCAGCCGGGCCGCGAAATAGGCGGCGATGTGGGCGGTGGGGCCGAGGCCGAAGACGACGATGCGGTTCGCGACATGCAGGATCTTCAGCGCCTCCGGCATGGCGCGGCGGACCGCGCCCGCGCGCAGCGAATCCAGCGCCCCGGCGAGCGAATCCAGCACGTCGTCCATCGCCGCCTCGGCGCTCTCGCCGACATCGGCCCATGTTCGCGTCAGGTTGTCGGCGGGGGCGTTGCGGCCGCCATAGGACGCGGCAAGCTCGGTTCTGAGGTCATGCAGCCCCTGGAAGCCGAGCGCCTGCACGGCGCGCACGACGGTGGCGTCCGACGTCCCGATCGCCCTTGCGAGATCGAGCGCCGACGACGTCATCACGTCGAGCCGGTTGGTGTCGATGAAGGCGGCGACCCGCCCGAAGGCCGGCGACAGCCGGTCGCGGTGGCGCGCATAGCGCTCCGCGAACACGTCCCGCTTCCGCTGTGGCGCCTTGTCTCGTGGGGCAGCGTCTCGTGGGGCAGCCATCGGCTCGCTTGCATCTCCCGCCCGGGCTCTGTAGTGTTTGCTACTTTACAGGCTGTCGTAAGCAAATGCTACTCTCCCTCGCCCGAAAGGCCCCGGCGGCGCCGGAGCCTTTCGGGC
>JACZJD010000473.1 GCA_014860725.1 Aquamicrobium sp. | reverse complement strand
AAACCCGTCCTGCTCTAACCGGGGAAGTCCAGCCCCATCTCGCGGTAGCGCTCGGGGTCGTCGCCCCAGTTGTCGCGCACCTTGACGAACAGGAACAGGTGCACCGGCTGCTCGAGGATTTCGCCGATCTCCTTGCGCGCGGCCTGGCCGATGGCACGGATGGTCTCGCCCTTGTGGCCGAGCACGATCTTCTTCTGGCTGTCGCGCTCGACATAGATGACCTGCTCGATGCGCACCGATCCGTCCTTCTTCTCCTCCCACTTCTCGGTCTCGACATGGGAGGAGTAAGGCAGCTCCTGATGCAGCCTCAGATACAGCTTCTCGCGGGTGATCTCGGCCGCGAGCTGGCGCATCGGCAGGTCGGAAATCTGGTCCTCGGGGTAGTACCACGGCCCTTCGGGCAGGCGCTGCGCCAGCCAGTCGAGCAGATCGCGGCAGCCGGAGCCGGTGAGCGCCGAGATCATGAAGGTGCGCTCGAACTCGGCCCGGGCGTTCGCCTCGGCGGTCAGCTTCAGCAGCGCCTCGGGCCTCACGCGGTCGACCTTGTTGAGCACCAGGACCTTCGGCTGGCGCACGGCTTCGAGATTGGCGAGGATGGTCTCGGCGTCGCCCTTGAGGCCGCGCTCGGCATCGATCAGCACCAGCACGAGGTCGGCATCCTTGGCGCCGCCCCAGGCCGTCGTCACCATGGCGCGGTCGAGGCGGCGGCGCGGACGGAAGATGCCGGGCGTGTCGACGAAGACGATCTGCGCCGCGTCGTGGGTGGCGATGCCGCGCACGATGGCGCGCGTGGTCTGCACCTTGTGGGTGACGATCGAGACCTTGGCCCCGACGAGCTGGTTGACCAGCGTCGACTTGCCGGCATTGGGCGCGCCAATCAGCGCCACGAAGCCGGAGCGGGTCGCCCCGGGCTCCTCGTTCTGCATCGTCTCGCTCATGCCTGCACCTCCTCGCGCCAGACGCCCTCGCGCAGCAGGATGGCGGCGGCGGCGGCCTGCTCGGCCTCGCGCTTGGAGCGGCCGCTGCCCGTGCCGGCCGCGACGCCGGCGATGCGCACCGAGACCTCGAAGACGGGATCGTGATCCGGCCCCTCGCGCTTCTCGACGACATAGAGCGGCGCGGCCTTGGCCACCTGATGCGCCCATTCCTGCAGCTCGGTCTTGGCGTCGCGGCGGGCGGCGGTCGGCGCCCTGGAGCGGCCTTCCCAGTAGCGGCGGATGAAGGCGCCGGCCGCGTCCAGCCCGCCTTCGAGATAGAGCGCGGCGATCAGCGCCTCCATGACGTCGGCGCGCAGGTTGACGCGCTTGCGGCCGGTGAGCGTGCGCAGTTCGCTGCCGGCGACGATCAGGCGGGACAGGCCGATCTCGTCGGCGATGTCGGCCAGCGTCTCGGCATTGACCAGCGCGTTCAGGCGCAGCGACAGCTCGCCCTCGGGCGCGCGCGGGTTGGCCTCGAACACCATCTGCGCCACGACGAGGCCGAGCACCCTGTCGCCGAGGAATTCGAGGCGCTGGTAGTCCTTGCCCTCGCCGGCGCTGGCATGGGTGAGCGCGCGGCGCAGAAGCGCCGTGTCGCCGAAGGTATGGCCGGTGATCGCCGCGACCGAAGCGACGAGGTCGGTGTCCAGATGCGGCTTGCCGGCCATCACGCCATGTCCGCTCTCACCGGACCATGTCGAGGATGCGCGAGCCCCGCAGCTCCGACGGCCAGCGCCAGATCTCGAGCGGGCTTGCGCCGCCGGCAATGGAGAAGAAGTTGATGTTGGCGCGGCCGACGAGATGGTCCTCCGGCACGTAGCCGACGGAGAAGCGGCTGTCGGTGGAGTTGTCGCGGTTGTCGCCCATCATGAAATAGTGGCCCTCGGGCACGACGAACTCGCGCGTGTCGTCGCCGATGCCGTTCTTCGTCAGGTCGAGCGTGTCGTAGGAGACGCCGTTCGGCAGCGTCTCGCGCCAGACCTCGACCGGGCGGTTCATCTCGGTGATATCGGGATTGTCGATCTCGCCGACCTTCTCGCGCTGCACCGGCTCGCCGTTGATGAAGAGCTGGCCCTCGCGCATCTGCACCCGGTCGCCGGGCAGGCCGATGACGCGCTTGATGTAGTCGAGCGAGGGGTTGGGCGGGAACTTGAAGACGACGACGTCGCCGCGCTCGGGCTGGCTGCCCCAGATGCGGCCTTCGAACAGGTCGGGCGAGAACGGCAGCGAATGCTTGGAGTAGCCGTAGGCCCACTTGGTCACGAACAGGTAGTCGCCCTCCAGAAGCGTGGGGCGCATCGAGCCGGACGGAATCGAGAAGGGCTGGAACAGAAAGGTGCGGATGACGAGCGCCAAGAGCAGCGCCTGCACGATGACGCTGACGGTTTCGCCAAGCCCGCCGGATTTCTTCTGCGATTTGTCAGCCACGCTCATGCCGTCCTCTGTGAAGTGCGCCCCGTCTTAGCGGCTTGGGCCGCACGGGGCAACGCAATAGGTTTCAGCCCGCGGTCAGCCGCGCCTCGATGACCACGAAAGCCTGGGCCAGCGGGTAGTCGTCGGTGATGGAAAGATGGACGAGGGCCTCGCATCCCGGCGGTAGGATCTCGGCGAGCCGCGCCGCGGCTCCCCCGGTCAGCCGCATGGTCGGCTTGCCGCCCGGCAGGTTGACCACGCCCATGTCGCGCCAGTAGACGCCGCGCGCGATGCCGGTGCCCAGCGCCTTGGCGCAGGCCTCCTTGGCCGCGAAGCGCTTGGCGTAGGAGGCGGCGCGCTCCTTGCGGCGCTCGGACTTCTCCCGCTCGATCTCGGTGAAGACGCGCGCGATGAAGCGCTCGGCATGGCGCTCCAGCGTCTTCTCCACCCGCCTGATGTCGATCAGGTCGCTGCCGATTCCGACGATCATAGGCTGCGGCTACCCGGCTTCACCGGCGGAATTGCGGCAAGCTCCGGCGGGAGCGCGTCGGCGGGATAGGCCGGCACCGCGTATTCGGCCAGCGCCACCAGCGGCACGCCGACATCGGCCTTGCCGGCCGAGCGGTCGATGATGCAGCAGGCGGCCAGCACCTCGGCGCCGAGCTTCCTCATGCACTCCACCGTCTCGCGGATCGACAGGCCGGTGGTGACGATGTCCTCGACGATGACGACGCGCGCGCCCGGCTCGATCTCGAAGCGGCGCAGGCGGAACTCGCCGTTCTCGCGCTCGACCCAGATGGCGGGGACGCCCAGATGCCGCGAGGTCTCGTAGGCCGGGATCAGCCCGCCGACCGCGGGGCCGACGACGTAGTCGATCCTGCCCGGCACTTTTTCGCGCACCCCGGCGGCGAGCGCCCGGCACAGCGTCTCCGTCTTGTCGGCATGCATGAACACCCGCGCCTTCTGGAGGAAGACCGGGCTGCGCAGGCCGGAGGTGAGGATGAAATGGCCTTCGAGAATCGCGCCCGCCTCGCGGAACACTGCCAGCACGTCGTCCGTGTTCATGTCGTCTCCCCAGTCAGGCCCGGCCTAGCCGTTGACGCGCTTGGCCGCGCTGACGCTCGCATTGTCCTTGAGCTGCGACAGCAGCCGGTTCAGGTGCTTCAGATCCCAGACCTCGAGGTCGAAGATCATCTCGGTGAAGTCGGGCGCGGTGCGCGCCATCGACAGCGTATGGATGTTGGCGTCGTTGGCGGCAATGGTCTGGGCGATCGAGGCGAGCGAGCCGGGCTCGTTGATGGCGGTGACGGAGATGCGCGCCGGGAAGCGCTCCCGCCTCTCCTCGTCGATGTCCCAGCGCACGTCGATCCAGCGCTCGGGCTGGTCGTCGAAGGCGGTCAGCGACGGCGACTGGATCGGGTAGATGGTGATGCCTCTGCCCGGCTCGACGATGCCGACGATGCGGTCGCCCGGCACCGCGCCCTCCGGCGCGAAGAACACAGGCAGGTCGCCATGGGCGCCGCGGATCGGCACCGCGCCGCCGTCCTTGCCGCCGGCGCCGGCCTTGCGGCTGCGCAGGCCCGGGATCTGGAACAGCATGCCGGCGGCGTTGCGCAGGTTGAACCAGCCTTCCTCGCGCACCTTGGGCGAGGTTGCGACGCGCTCCTCCTTGTGGTCGGGGAAGACGGCCTTGAGCACGTCGGGCGACGACAGCTCGCCGCGCCCGACATCGGCCAGCACGTCCTCGACGTCCTTGCGGGCAAGGCGGTGCAGCACCGGCTTGATGGCCTCGCGCGAGAAGGTCTTGCCGGCGCGGGCGAAGGCGCGTTCGAGGATGCGCGCGCCGAGGCCGGAATA
>JACZJD010000472.1 GCA_014860725.1 Aquamicrobium sp. | reverse complement strand
GCGCGGCCCCGGCATGGCCGCCGAAGGCGTCGAGCAGGTCGCGATGCGCGCCGGCATCGACCAGCGCGCGGTCGTCGTGCTGGCCGTGGATCTCGACCAGCAGCCGGCCGATCTCGCGCAGGAGCGCGACGCTCGCCGGCTGGTCGTTGACGAAGACGCGGCTGCGCCCGTCCGCCGACTGGCTGCGGCGCAGGATCAGGTCGCCCCCGGGGTCATTGGCGTCGTCGAAGCCGTTGTCGCGGGCGAGCACCCGCGCCGGATGGTTCTGCGGAACGTTGAAGACGGCGGTGACGCTGCCCTGCGACGCGCCGTGGCGCACCAGCGAGGCGTCGCCGCGCGCGCCGAGCGCCAGCGACAGGGCGTCGAGCAGGATCGACTTGCCCGCGCCCGTCTCACCGGTGAGGACGGAGAGGCCGGCCGGAAAGTCGATGTCGAGCCGTTCGATCAGGACGATATCGCGGATCGACAGATGGGCGAGCATCGAATGGCAGCGGGCGTCAGGTTCCGGCGATGATCTTGCCGGCCCGCGACAGCCACGAGCCCTGATCCTCGCGCGGCGACAGGCCGCCCGACTGCAGCAGCGCGTACGAATCCTTGTACCACTGGCTCTCGGGGTAGTTGTGGCCGAGGACGGCGGCGGCGGTCTGCGCCTCGGAGGCGAGGCCCATCGCGTAATAGGTCTCGGTCAGGCGCGCCAGCGCCTCCTCGACGTGCCGGGTGTCGGAATACATCTCCACCACGTTGCGGAAGCGCTTGACCGCGGCGATATACTCGCGGCGCTCCAGATAGTAGCGGCCGATCTGCATCTCCTTGCCGGCGAGCTGGTCGCGGGCGAAGCGGATCTTGGCGTTGGCGTCGTCGACATATTCGGAATCGGGCCAGCGGTCGACGAGCTCGCGCATGGTCTCGGCCAGCAGGCGGGCTTCCTTCTGGTCCTGCGTGACGTCGCGCACCTGGCGGTAATAGGACAGGCCGATGATGTATTGCGCATAGGCCGCGTCGTCGGTCGTCGGATAGAGCGACACGTAGCGCTTGCCGGCGGTGATCGCCTCCTCGTACTTGCCCAGCCGGTAGTTGGTGAAGGCGGACATCACCATCGCCTTGCGGGCCTGCTCCGAATAGGGATGCTGGCGGTCGAGCGACTCGAACTTGCGCGCGGCCTCGGACATGCGGCCGGCCTCGAGATTGGCAAGGCCCTGGTTGTAGAGCGCATCGGCCGGCTCGACGCTTTCGACATAGGAGGCCAGATCGACGTCCTTGTCGCTGGCGCAGGCCGAGAGCATGAGGGGCAGCGCGGCCGCCGCGGCGATAAGCCCGACAGGACGCCTGCGCATGGCGCGCCCGGCTTTGCGGAATTCAGTCATGCGGGTTTCCGCCCTCTGCCTTATGGTCGAAATGTCGCGGCAGTCATAGTCGAACTGCCGCCCCTCGGCAACGTCATCGCCGCGCAATGGCGCTTTTTTGTGGCAGGCCGCCGCCCTGCCCGGCTGTCCACAGGCCCGCAGCAACGCCCTGTCGGGAACCGCATGCGGGCGAACAATCCGCCCGTTCAGATCATCCAGGGCGCATAGACCGGTGCGTTGACCGCGATCATCTCGGCGGTGCGGCCGCGCTCGCGGCGGCCGGTCTCGACGATCTCGAAGGCCGAACGGTCCGAAAGCAGGCGGCGCAGCGCGGCGGCGTTCAGCTTGTGGCCGCCGCGATAGGAGCGGTAGCGGCCGATGAAGCGCGCGCCGGCCAGCGCAAGGTCGCCCATGGCGTCAAGCATCTTGTGGCGCACGAACTCGTTGGAGTAGCGCAGCCCCTCCATGTTGACCACGCGGCCGTCGTCGCCGATCACCACGGTGTTCTCCAGCGAGGAGCCGAGCGCGTAGCCCGCCGCCCACAGCCGCTCCACGTCCTTCATGAAGCCGAAGGTGCGGGCACGCGAGATATCGCGGCGGAACAGCTCCGGCGTGATGTCGGCGGCGTAGAACTGCCTGCCGATGACCGGGCTCTCGAAGTCGATCTCGACCTCGAAGCGGGTGCCGTCATAGGGGTGGAATTCGGCCCACGACGCGCCGTTGTCGATGCGCACGGGCTTGACGATGCGGATGTAGCGGCGCTTGACCGCCTGCTGGCCGATGCCGGCCTGGTCGAACGCCTCGACGAACATGGCCGAGCTTCCATCGAGGATCGGCACCTCGTCGCTGTCGATCTCGATCAGGACGTTGTCGATGCCGAGCGCCGAGAGCGCGGCGAGAAGATGCTCGACCGTGGCCACCCGCGCGCCCGCGCGCGTGCCGAGTTCCGTGCACAGGTCGGTCGCGCCGATCTCGGCGACGAGCGCGCGCACCTCGACCGTCTCGCCGGCCTCATCGGTCTTGACGAAGACGATGCCGGTGTCCGGGTCCGCGGGAGAGAAGTGGATCGAAACAGGCTTGCCGCTGTGAACGCCGATACCTGACAACGATACGCGCGACTTGAGCGTCGTTTGGTAGTCGTGCAAATCGAACCCCATTAGCCCGTCCCGTTTACGTCGGCCCGATCGCTGGTCCGGGTGCGACGCACATTACTGGCCGGCGAGAACACATCCCCAAGAATCCTCGCCCGACATTTGGTTGCGGGCGAAGATAGTGTCACGGGCAAAAGAGTCCAAATCACGCTTTTTTACTCTGTGTTACGCTCTACACCGGTGCGGGCGCCTCCCCTAACCCGCTGTTAACGCTTGTCTTTCAGCGTCACGAACGGGAGCGTCCGCTCACGTCCGTGACACCTTTGTTACAAACCGTTTTCCTCAGTTCGCCTGCCGGCGCAGGAAAGCGGGAATCTCGAGCTGGTCGTCCTCCTGGCTGACGCGCGGCTGCACCGAGAGTCGGCCCTGATCGTCGAGCTGGCCGCGGCGCGGCGCGTAGAGCTGCGGATCGGACTGCAGCGAGCGGCGCGGCGCGGCCCCCGGCTGGAGCAGCCTCGGCTCGCGCGGCTGCGCCGGCTGAAGGCGGGCCGGCTCCTCCTCGCGGCGTGACAGGCCCTGCG
>JACZJD010000471.1 GCA_014860725.1 Aquamicrobium sp. | reverse complement strand
GTCGGTCGCCGTGGCACCGGCGCAAAGCCGCGCCGCCACCGCCGCGGCCGAGCCGCCCGACGAGCCGCCGGGCACCAGATCGAGGTTCGAGCCCTTCGCGCGCCACGGGTTCTTGACCGGGCCGTAATAGGAGGTCTCGTTGGACGAGCCCATGGCGAACTCGTCCATGTTGAGCTTGCCGAGCATGACCGCGCCGTCGGCCCACAGATTGGCCGTCACGGTCGATTCGTAGCGCGGCCTGAAGCCGTCGAGGATGTGGCTGGCGGCCTGGGTGTGGACGCCCTCGGTGGCGAACAGGTCCTTGATGCCGAGCGGGATGCCTTCGAGCGCACCGCCCTCGCCCCTGCCCAGCCTTTCGTCCGACGCCTTCGCCATGGCGCGCGCCCTGTCGTGGGTGACGGCGACATAGGCGTTGAAGGTGGGGTTGAAGGCGTCGATGGCCGCAAGATAGGCGTCGGTCAGCTCCAGCGCGGAGAATTCCTTCGCCCGCAGCTTCTCGCGCGCTTCGGCAATGGTCAGGTGCGTCAGGTCGGTCATGGAGCGTCCGTTTAGATTGCCGGCTGGCGGCTCAGCGTCTTCTCGTAGAAGACCGAATAGGGATTGTCGGGATAGTCGGCGAAAGCACCGCAGGTGACGAAGCCCGCGCGCTCGTAGACGCGCCGGGCGGCGAGATAGGGCACGCCAGTCTCGAGCGCGAGGCGTTCCAGCCCTTCGGCCTCGGCCTGCTCCTCGATCGCCTCGATGATGCGGCCGGCAACGCCCTGCCCCTGCTGGTCGGGCCGCACATACATGCGCTTGACCTCGCCGAGCCCGCCCGGATGGCGCAGAAGCGCGCCGATGCCGACGGCCCTGCCCTCGCGCCGGGCCACCCACAGCGTGGTTTCGGGGCCGGCCATCTCCTCGGCGGTCATGCGGAACTTGAACTCTTCCGGCGTGTCGGGCTCCTGCGCGTTCATCGCGTCGTTGAGATCGGCGATGAGCGCGCGCACCTCGTCCTGCAACGGCGTTTCAACGGCGATGGAGATGGCCATCGCCTACTCCACCACCTTGGGAACGAGGAAGAAGTTCTCCTCCGTCGCGGGCGCGTTCGCCACGATGTCGGTGGCCTTGCCGCCGTCAGTGACGCCGTCCTCGCGCTTCTTCATCGCCATCGGGATCACCGAGGTCATCGGCTCGACGCCCTCGACGTCGACCTCCGAAAGCTGCTCGACGAAGCCGAGGATGACGTTGAGCTCGCCGGTCATGCGGCTCGCCTCTTCCTCGGTCACGGCAATGCGGGAAAGCCGCGCCACGCGCTTGACGGTGTCGATGTCGACGGACATGGATCGCTCCGGCGAAAGGTGGGAAATCTCTCACCGGGCTATAGCGGCGCGGCCCCACCAGCGCAACAGGGCGCAGCGCAACACGCAACGCCGGCCCGATGCGTGCGGCGGGCCTAGAGCTCGAACGGCTCGCCGACCTTCGGCACCAGCACCTTCGTGTCCGACCCCTTCAGCCCCTCGACGAATTTGTCCGGCGTCTGGTCGAGCAGGCCGAACGTGGCGTAGTGGGCCGGAATCACCGTCTCGAATTCGAAGAAGCGCCGGCAGGCGAGCGCGGCGACGGCACCGCCCATGGTGAAGCGGTCGCCGATCGGCACGATGCCGACCTTGGGCTGGTGCAGCTCGTTGATGAGCGCCATGTCGGAGAAGATGTCGGTGTCGCCCATATGGTAGAGCGACTTGCCGTCCGGGAAATGCAGTATGAGCCCGAGCGGATTGCCGAGATAGGTGTTGTTGCCGTCCTCCTGGCCGAAGGAGGAGGAGTGCAGCGCCTGCACGAAGGTGACGGTGAAGCCGCCGCAATCGACCGTGCCGCCGGTGTTGCCGGGATTGATGCGGGTGTCGCTCACGCCCTTGCCGACGAGGAACATGCACAGCTCGAAATTGGCGACGAGCTGCGCGCCGGTGTGCTTGAGGATCGCCGCGGCGTCGCCGACATGGTCGCTGTGACCATGGGTGAGAAGCACGTGGGTGACGCCTTCGGCCGGCTCCTTCCAGCCATTCCCCCAGGAAGGATTGCCCGACAGAAACGGGTCTATCAGAATCTTCGCGTCGCCCGTCTCGACGGCGAAGGCGGAATGGCCGTACCAGGTCAGCTTCATCGCAAGCTCTCCCGTTCTCGCGTTCAATGAGCCGGCAAGATAGAAGCACGTTTCGACCACGCAAAGAGGCGGAGACGAAAAATGCCCGTCATCGACATCGAAGCGGTTCCGGCCCTGATTTCGCCCGGCGCGACGCTGGCCGGAATCGATCTCGGAACCAGGACGATCGGGCTCGCGGTGTCCGATGCCGGCCTCTCCTTCGCCCATCCGCGGCCGGTCATCGCACGGAAAAAATTCACGCAGGATGCGCAGGCTCTTTTAAGCGCACTCGAAAAGGAACGAGCGGCCGCGGTCGTCGTCGGCCTGCCGGTCAACATGGACGGGTCGGAGGGGCCGCGGGCGCAGGCGACGCGGGCGTTCGTGCGCAACATGGAGAAGCTGACCGCCCTGCCCTTCGTCTACTGGGACGAGCGGCTGTCGACGGTCGCGGCCGAACGGGCGCTGATCTCGATGGACGTTTCGCGCAGGAAGCGCGACGAGCGGATCGATTCCGCCGCCGCCGCCTTCATTCTGCAGGGGGCGCTCGACCGGCTTCTGGCGCTGGGGCATTAACACCCAGCCCGTTCCACCACGCGACGATCTCGCGGCGCTTGCGGAAGCCGTAGATCGAGAAGATCAGCGCCGTATCGATGATGCAGGCGCGCGCCACCAGCGGCGGGATCGTGGCTGCCTCGATGCCGAGGATGTCGGCATAGAAGCCGAAGGCGTAGTCGTGGACCGCGCGGGTCAGGAACAGCATCCCGAAATTCATGTCGTGGTACGACAGATAGTACCAGCCCCAGAAGAGGCCCATCGGCACCGCCCAGAACATCAGGATGTAGCGCATCGTGCGGTCTCCACGCAGACTGACGCGCCGGGGACGCGACCCTTGCGACAGTGAACGGCGGCGCCCCCAACGGCAACGGAAACCATTCGTTAAGGTTAACGGGCCGGCAACCATGTGGACAAACCGGCTGCCGGCACGCCGCGATCCCGTTTGCGGCGGGAAACGCGCGGCCGGTCAGCCGGGTTCCGGATAGAGCGTCTCGAGGATGGCGCGGCTGTCGTGGCGAGCGTCGAGCATGCCGTAGCTCGACCGCCACTGGCCGGCGAGGCGCGATTCGACGAAGGCGTCGGCGATGCGCCCTGCCCCGAGGCGGCGCAGTTCGGCGGCGGCGGCGGAAAGCGCGAGCTGCTCGGTCAGGATGCGCGCCGAGCCCTCGTCGGACGACGCCACCTGAAGGGCTGCGCGCAGCACGCCGAGCACGCCCTTGCCGGCCGCGCCGAGGTCACGGCCGATGCCGGCCAGAACTTC
>JACZJD010000470.1 GCA_014860725.1 Aquamicrobium sp. | reverse complement strand
GCCGGGCCCTGCGTCGAGCAGGCCGAGCCCCGCGTCGCCCTGCGGCCGATGCCGGCCGGCGGCGAGGTGGTCGAGGATTACGGCCATGTCGGCCTGACGCTGCGGCGGCATCCGGTCGCCTTCGTCCGTTCCGATCTGGCGCGGCGTCGCATCCTCACCTGCGCCGAGGCGGTCGCCGCCCGCGACCGGCAGTGGGTCGAGGTCGCGGGCCTCGTTCTCGTGCGCCAGCGGCCCGGCTCGGCCAAGGGCGTCATGTTCATCACGCTGGAGGACGAGACCACTATCGCCAACATCGTGGTCTGGACCAAGGTGTTCGAGAAATACCGGCGCGTCGTCCTCGGCGCGGGCATGATCGCGGTGAGGGGCAGGGTGCAGCGCCAGGGCGAGGTGGTGCACATCGTGGCGCACCACCTCACCGACCTGTCGGCCGAGCTCGCCAGCATCGGCGCGCGCGAGGAGGGCTCCCAACCGTCTCATGGCCGTCCCGATTCATCCGCGGATTCGGACGATCCTCCTGCGAGGACCGGCAGGATCAGGGTGAAGACGCGGGATTTCCGGTAGGGCGGCTGCGGCGACGGCTATATCCCGGCCGGGAGCTTCGCCCGCATCATCTCCCGCCTGTCGAGCCTTTCCCCATCCACGACGAACGTGCCGTCGCCGACGGCGTGGAGCATCCGTTTCTCCGCGCGCGCATTGTCGAAATAGGCGGCGACGCCTTCGAGCACGACGATGCTATGCCGGTCGACGATGTCGACGACCCGGCATTCGATGTTGGCGAGGCACTCCTTGATCAGCGGCGCCTGAACATGCTTTGCCTTCAGGGGCGTGAAGCCGAATTTTTCGAACTTGTCGGTATCCGCCCCCGTGCACGTCCCGACGCCGACGACCTTGTCGATCAGGTCCGCGGCGGGGATCGCGATCACGCATTCCCGCGTCTCCTGAAGCGCGGCGAAGGAGTGGTTCCACGGTCCGGTGGTGATGGCGAAGGACGCCGAGAAATCCAGCACCATGGTCCAGGTGATGGTCATGATGTTGTCCTTGCGGCCGTCATTCGTGGTGATGAGCGTGACCGGCCCCGGCTCGATCAGCGTGAAGGCCCTGCTGAGCGGCAATGTGTCCATGACCATTCTCCGTCTGGTGCGACAGGCCATAACATTCTCGCGCGGATGGATGTTCCCATCAACGGGGCCTGCCGCCGATTCCGGAACACAAGCCTGCCCCGGCCGGTTTTCCCGGCGAAGGAGGCGAGCATGCGCAACCCGAAGACGGCCGTCGGCATCGCCGTCGGAATCGCGATCGGCGCCGGCATCGGCGCCAGCATGGACAATATCGGCATGGGCGTCGGCATCGGCCTCGCCCTCGGCCTGGCGCTGGGGAGCGCCTGGCAGCAGGCGAGCCGCGACGAGGACGAATAGGCCGCGCCACCGTGGGGCGCCCGGCCCGAAACGCAACGGCGGCCCTGCCGGAGCAGAGCCGCCGTGCCGGTTGCCGGAAGGGCCGTTCCTAGAACGGCGAATCCGGGAAGTAGAAGCTCTCGGCGTTCTCGGACGTGATCAGCACCGAGCCGATGATGAAGCGGCCGGAGACGGGCGCGCGCGAGACGTAGTTGAGCGCGGTCAGCTCGATGGCCGTGCTGATCATGGCCGGCGGATAGGTGACGTTGGCGGGCACCACCGTGTCGCCGTCCATCAGCCGCTTGATCATCTCCTTCATGCCGGCACCGCCGAGCACCCACATCTGGTCCTGCCGGCCGGCCTGGTTGATCGCCTCGAGCGCGCCGACCGCCATGTCGTCGTCGGAGGCCCACACCGCGTCGATCTCGGCGTGGCGAGACAGGAAGTCCTGCATCACCTCGAAGGCGTCGTCGCGGTTCCAGTTGCCGTGCTCCATGCCGACGATCTCGATGCCCGAACCTTCGATGGCGGCCTGGAAGGCCTCGACGCGCTCGTTGTCGATGGTGGTCGGGATGCCGCGCAGCACCACGATCTTGCCGCCGTCGGGCATGCGCCCGCGGAAGAACTCGCCGGCCACGCGGCCGAAGGCGGTGTTGTCGCCGGCGACGTAGAGGTCCTCGATGTTCTCCTGCGACAGGCCGCGATCGACGACCGTCACCCACTTGCCCGCCTCCTTGACCCGCTGCACCGGGCCGGTGAGCGGCTCGGACTCGAAGGGCAGGACGACGAGCGCGTCGATGTTGCGGGTGGCCATCATGTCCTCGATGTCCGAGACCTGCTGGCCCGGATCGCTCGCCGTGGACAAGACGAAGTCGAGATTCTCGTAGCGCTCCTCCAGCTCGCGGATCGTCTGCTGGGCGTGGAAGTTCAGCCCGCCGGCCCAGCCGTGGGTGGCCGCCGGGATCGACACGCCGATGACGGCGGTCTCGGTGTCCTGGGCGGTTGCGGGACCAGCCAGCGCGATGCCGACCGCCAGTGCTCCGGCCAATGCTTTCAGTTTCATGGTCTCTCTCCCTGTTTGCCAATCGGGACGGTGCGATGGACCGCGGTCACCGCTCCGCCTTCTTCTGCCGCTGCAACACCACGGCCAGAATGATGATCACGCCCTGGATGGCCCCGTTGAGATAGGGGCTGACCAGATCCGCGAGATTGAGGATGTTGCCGATCAGGCTGAGGATCAGCACGCCGACCGCCGTGCCCCAGACCCGGCCGAAGCCGCCCTTGAGCACCGTGCCGCCGATGATGACGGCCGCGATCGCCTCCAGCTCCCACAGCACGCCCGTGGAGCTCGAGGCCGAGCCGAGGCGCGGCACGTACATGATGGTGGCGATGCCGACGAGGATGCCGAGCAGCACATAGGTCGCCAGCCGCACGCGCTCGACATTGACCGCCGAATAGCGCGCCACCTGCTCGTTGGAGCCGATGGCGGCGCAGTGGCGGCCGAACGGCGTCTTGCGCATGACGATCTCGCCGAGGACGACGACGGCGGCGAAGACGACGATCGGCCAGGCGACGCCGAACAGGCCCGAATAGTAGACCGGCCGGTAGACCTCGCGCACGGCGAAGTCGAGCGACAGCGTGCCGCCGTCGGCGAGCCAGGTGATGAGCGAGCGGAAGATGCCCATCGTGCCGAGCGTGACGATGAAGGCCTCGATCCGCGCCTGCGTGATCAGCAGGCCGTTGACCAGCCCGGCGGCGAGGCCGACGGCGAGCGCCACCAGCATGCCGACGAGGATGACGCCCCAGCCGACGCCCATCGACGGCGCCAGCGCGTTCATGACGAGGATCATGACCCCGGCGATGAAGGCGGCCATGGAGCCGACCGACAGGTCGAGGCCGCCCGAGGTGATGACGAAGGTCATGCCGACCGCGATGATGCCGATGAAGGCGGAACGCGCCAGCACGTTGGTGACATTGCCGTAGCTGAGGAAGTTGGGGTTGAGCCAGGCGCCGAGCGCGATCAGCGCCAGGAGCGCGACCACGGGCCCCCAGATGTGGAAGTCGATGCGCAGGCCAGGCCGGGCCGGCGTCCGGGCGGTATCGGTCGTCATGCCGCTTCCCTGCCTTCCAGACCCATCGCATGGCGCACGATGGTGTCCTCGTTGATGTCCTCGCCTTCGAGCACGCCCGTCACCCGGCCGGCGCGCATGACGACGACGCGATGCGAAAGCCCGATGATCTCCGCCATCTCGGAGGAGACGACGATCACGCTCTTGCCCGCGGCGGCCAGCCGGTGGATGAAGCCGTAGATCTGCTGCTTGGTGCCGATGTCGATGCCGCGCGTCGGCTCGTCGATGATGACGATGTCGGGCTCGGCGAGCATGGTCTTGGCCAGAAGCAGCTTCTGCTGGTTGCCGCCGGAAAGGTTGCCGACGCGCACCTGCCGGGTCGGCGCGCGCACGTCGAATTCCTCGATCGACCGCGTCAGCGCCTCTTCCTCGGCGCGCGTGTCGATGGCGAGCCGCGCGAAGCGGTCGAGCGCGAGCAGCGTCAGGTTCTCGCGCATGCCCTTGGCGGTCAGCAGGCCGCGGCCCTTGCGGTCCTCGGTCAAATAGACGATGCCGGCGCGCCGCGCGTCCTTGACCGAGCGGATCGCGACCGGGCGGCCCTCGACCTCGACCGTGCCGCGGCTGTCGCGGATGCCGATCAGCCCTTCCATCAGCTCAGTGCGGCCGGCGCCGACCAGCCCGGCGAAGCCGAGGATCTCGCCGCGCCGGAGGTCGAAGGAGGCGTCCGTCACGATGCCGCCGACCGAGAAATTCCGCACGGAAAGGACCGGCTCGCCCGTTGCCGGCGGCGCCTTGGGCGGGAACAGGTTGGAAAGCGCGCGGCCGACCATGGCCTGCGCCATGCGGTCCTCGTCCATCTCGCCGGCGGGCGCGTGGGCGACGCGGCTGCCGTCGCGGAAGACGGTGATACGGTCGGCGATGCGCGCCACCTCGTCGAGCTTGTGCGAGGTGTAGAGGATCGCGGTGCCCCTTGCCTTCAGCCGCTCGATCTGGCGGAACAGCACCGCCGCCTCGCGGTTGGTCAGCACGGCGGTCGGCTCGTCCATGATGAGGACGCGGGCGTTGCGCGACAGCGCCTTGGCGATCTCGACCATCTGCTTGTCCGACACGGAGATGCCGGAGACGCGGGCGTCGGGGCTGACACGGGTCTCGAGCTCGGCCAGCAGCCGGGCGGCTTCCGCCTTCATCGCCTTCTTGTCGAGGAAGACGCCGCGCCTCAGCTCGCGGCCGAGGAAGATGTTCTCCTCGACGGTCAGCTGCTCGGCGAGGTTGAATTCCTGGTGGATGAGGACGATCCCCGCATCCTCGGCCTCGGCGCTGGAGGAGAAGGAAACCGGCGCGCCGTCGAGCAGGAGCTCGCCCCTGGTCGGCTCGAGATAGCCCGACAGGATCTTCATCAGCGTCGACTTGCCGGCGCCGTTCTCGCCGATCAGCGCGTGGACCTCGCCGGCGGAAAGCGACAGGTCGACCTCGTGCAGCACCTCGACCGGCCCGAAGGAGCGCGAGACCTTGCGGGCTTCCAACACTGCCGGGCGGTCGTCGGCGGGCGCGCTCACAGCTTCACGAAGCTCCCGTTCCTGGCCGAGGAGCGCACGCAGGCGTCGATGAAGCGCATGCCCTCCAGCCCGTCCTCGACGGTGGGGAAGACGACGTCCTCGGCAAGCGGCTCGCCCACCTGTCTGGCGCGGATCGCGCGCGCGGCCTCGGCATAGACATTGGCGAAGCCTTCGAGATAGCCTTCGGGATGGCCGGAGGGGATGCGGCTCACCCGTGCCGCCGCCAGGCCCGCGCCTGCGCCGTTGCGGGTAATCAGCCGCTTCGGCTCGCCGAAGGGGGTGAACCACAGCCGGTTCGGGTCCTCCTGATGCCATTCGAGCCCGCCTCTGTCGCCGTAGACGCGCAGCGTCAGCCCGTTCTCGTTGCCGGGCGCGACTTGGCTCGCCCACAGCATGCCGCGCGCCCCGCCCGAAAAGCGCAGCAGGATGTGGGCGTTGTCGTCGACCCGCCGGCCGGGCACGAAGCGGTGAAGCTCCGCGGCCAGCTCCTCGGTCTTCAGCCCGGTGACGAAGCCGATCAGGTTGAAGGCATGGGTGCCGATGTCGCCGATGGCGCCGCCCGCGCCGGACTGCGCCGGGTCGGTGCGCCATGCCGCCTGCTTGGAGCCGGTCGCCTCGGCCGCCTCGGTCAGCCAGTCCTGCGCATATTCGGCCTGCACGACGCGGACGGTGCCGAGATCGCCATTGGCGATCATGGCGCGCGCCTGCCGCACCATCGGGTAGCCGGTGTAGTTGTGGGTGAGCACGAAGAGCGCGTCGCTTTCGGCCGCGAGCGCCGCCAGCTTCTTGGCGTCGGAAAGCATCGAGGTCAGCGGCTTGTCGCAGATGACGTGGATGCCACGCCTGAGGAATTCCTTCGCGACCGGGTAGTGCATGTGGTTCGGCGTCACGATGGCGACGGCCTCGATGCCGTCTTTCCGACGCGCCTCGCGCGCGGCCATGTCGCGGAACGAGCCGTAGATGCGCTTCTCGTCCAACCCGAGCGCGCGGCCGGATTCGAGCGCCCGTTCCGGCGTCGAGGACAACGCGCCCGCCACCAGCGTGAACTCGCCGTCGAGGCGGGCGGCGATGCGGTGGACCGCGCCGATGAAGGCGTCCTTGCCGCCGCCGACCATGCCGAGCCGGATCGGCCCCTCGCGCTTTTCCGTGCTGCCGGTGATCGCCATCACTTTCCTTCCTTCCGCATGATGTGGCCCGAAAACCGGTTCCCACTTTTCGGCATCATGCGCCTACCTCAACCCGAGCATGCGGCGGTTGGCGGCCTCGTCGGTGCCGCCGCCGGCGAAGTCGTCGAACGCCTTCTCCGTCACGCGGATGATGTGGTGCTTGACGAACTGTGCGCCCTCGCGCGCGCCGTCCTCGGGATGCTTGAGGCAGCATTCCCACTCGACCACGGCCCAGCCGTCGAAGCCGGCGGCGGTGAGCTTGGAGAACACCGCGCCGAAATCGACCTGCCCGTCGCCCGGCGAACGGAAGCGTCCCGCCCGCTTCACCCACGGCTGGTAGCCGGAATAGACGCCCTGCCGTCCGGTCGGGTTGAACTCCGCGTCCTTGACGTGGAACATGCGGATGCGCTCGGCATAGATGTCGATGTTGTCGAGATAGTCGAGGCACTGCAGCACATAGTGCGACGGGTCGTAGAGCATGTTGGCGCGGGCGTGGTTGCCGACGCGCTCCAGGAACATCTCGAAGGTGACGCCGTCGAACAGGTCCTCGCCGGGATGGATCTCGTAGCACACGTCGACGCCGCAGGCGTCGGCATGGTCGAGGATGGGCTTCCAGCGCCGCGCCAGCTCGTCGAAGGCGGTCTCGATCAGGCCGGCCGGCCGCTGCGGCCACGGATAGAGGAAGGGCCAGGCGAGCGCGCCGGAAAAGGTCGCCATCGCGTTCAAGCCGAGATTGCGCGACGCCGTCAGCGCCTTCCTGACCTGATCGACGGCCCATTCCTGCCGCGCCCTGGGGTTGCCGCGCATGGCCGGCACGGTGAAGCCGTCGAAGGCCTCGTCATAGGCGGGATGGGAGGCGACGAGCTGGCCCTGAAGGTGGGTGGAGAGCTCCGTGACCTCGACGCCGTTCTCGCGCGCCTTGCCCTTGAGCTCGTCGCAATAGTCCTTCGACGTCGCTGCCTTGTCGAGGTCGATCAGCCGGCCGTCCCAGCTCGGGACCTGCACGCCGACATAGCCGCAGTCGGCGGCCCATTTCGTGATCGAATCCCATGAGTTGAACGGTGCTTCGTCACCGGCGAACTGCGCCAGGAACAGGGCGGGGCCCTTGATCGTCTTCATGCACTTTCCTCCCGCCGGGCATCTGCGTGCCCGCTTTCGATCTCGCGGCTGCGATGCCGGAATGCTGCATCGCAACGATGTAATCGATTGCAATTCAGAAAAACACAGAATGTAATGGATTACAAGAGCGAACCGGCCGGCTATTGCTCCGTCGAGAGGCGCTATAGGAGCCCGACGGGCGCAACGCCCGAGGGGAAGCTCGGGGGAGAAGGGACGCAGATGACGAAGCGGTTCCCGAAGATCAGGGATGTGGCGGAGGCCGCCGGCGTGTCGACCGCCACCGTCAGCCGCGCGCTCTCCGCGCCGGAGATGGTGTCGGAGGACACGCGCGCCATCGTGCTCAAGGCGGTCGAGGCGACGGGCTACCGCATGAACCACGCCGCGCGCAACCTGCGGCGGCGTCAGGCCGGCGGCATCGTGGTGCTGGTACCGAACCTCGCCAACCCGTTCTTCGCGCAGATCCTCTCGGGCATCGCCGCGGCCATGGCGCCGTCCGGCTACAACGTGCTGATCGCCGACACGCGGCAGGCAGACGCCGGCAGCTCCATCCTCGACTACCTGCACAACAACCGCGCCGACGGGCTGATCGTGCTCGACGCCGGGCTGCCGGAGGAGATGCTGTCGGCCGGCCAGACGAGTGCCTTCCAGCCGCCCATCGTCTTCGCCTGCGAGTGGCTGGACGACGACGACCGCGCCAGCGTCACCATCGACAACGCCTACGGCGCCCGGCTGGCGGTCGACCATCTGGTGGGGCTCGGCCACCGGCGGATCGGCCATGTGATGGGCCCGCCCGACAACATCCTGACCGTCACCCGGGCCCAGGGCACGCGCGCCGCGCTTGCCGCCCACGACCTCGTGCCGCGCGGGGACTGGTTCTTCGAGGGCGACTTCTCGCTCGCCTCCGGCGCGGCGGCGGCGCAGCGCTGGCTCGCCCTTGACGACCGGCCCACGGCCGTCTTCTGCGCCAGCGA
>JACZJD010000469.1 GCA_014860725.1 Aquamicrobium sp. | reverse complement strand
GCAGGGCTCCGTGCTGTCGCTGATCGAGGCGGACGGCAGGGTGATCGCGCCGCTCTCCGGCTCGCGCCATGCGGCGCTGCCGCTGGTCGTGGGCCGCGGCGCCGACACGCCGGCGGCCGACTTCGTGGCGCGCGTCGCCGTCTATCCGGACCTCGCCGCGCGCGTGAGGGGCTATGTGCGCGTCTCCGAGCGCCGCTGGGACCTGCGCCTCGACAACGGCGTGACCGTGAAGCTGCCGGAGCACGGCGCGGATGCCGCGCTGGCCGAGCTGGTCGCGCTCGATGCCCGCCACGGGCTGCTGTCGCGCGACATCGAGACCGTCGACATGCGCCTGGCCGACCGGCTGGTGGTCCGGCTGTCGCCCGACGCGGCGACGGCGCGCGAGGCGGCGCTCAAGGAGCGTCTGGGCAAGAACTACCGGCCGGCGGAGCGGGCGATATGAGCTGGCTCGGGGGACAGAAGGATGCGGCGGCCGGACGTTCGGGCGTCGTCACCGTGCTCGACGTCGGCTCGACCAAGATCTGCTGCGTCATCGGCAGGCTGAAGCCCTGCGCCGAGAGCGAGCGCCTGCCCGGCCGCACCCATCAGGTGCGCGTCATCGGCATCGGCCACCAGAAGTCGCAGGGCGTGAAGTCCGGCACCATCGTCGATCTCGACGCGGCGGAGCAGGCGATCCGGCTTGCCGTCGACGCCGCCGAGCGCATGGCTGGGCTGACTGTGGAGTCGCTGCTCGTCAACGTCTCCGCCGGCCGGCTGAAGAGCCAGGTCTATTCCTCCTCGGTCAATCTCGGCGGCCACGAGGCCGGCGAGGGCGATATCCGCCGCGTGCTGGCGGCCGGCGCCAAGCAGGCGCAGCGCGCCGAGCGGGAGGTGGTGCATTCGCTGCCGGTCGGCTTCTCGCTCGACGCCGAGCGCGGCGTGCGCGACCCCGAAGGCATGATCGGCGAGGTGCTGGGCGTCGACATGCACGTGCTGACCGCCGACGCGGCGCCCCTGCGCAATCTCGAGCTCTGCGTCAACCGCGCGCATCTTTCGGTCGAACGCATGGTGGCCACGCCCTATGCCAGCGGCCTGTCGGCGCTGGTCGACGACGAGGCGGAGATGGGCGCGGCCTGCATCGACATGGGTGGCGGCACCACCACGATCTCGATCTTCGCCGACGGCCGCTTCGTCCATGCCGACGTGCTGCCGGTCGGCGGCGGCCACGTGACCATGGACCTCGCGCGCGGGCTTTCGACGCGGCGCGACCATGCCGAGCGGCTGAAGGTGATGCACGGCTCGGCGCTGCCGATGGCCGACGACGACCGCGACATGGTGACGATCCAGCCGATGGGACCGGACGACAACGACGTGCCGCAGCACGTGCCGCGCGCCGTGATGAACAGGATCATCCGCGCCCGCGTCGAGGAGACGCTGGAGATCGTGCGCGACCGGCTCAACAAGTCGGGCTTCGGCGGCGTGGTCGGCAAGCGCGTGGTGCTGACCGGCGGCGCGGGCCAGCTTGCGGGACTGCCGGAAGCGGCGCGGCGGATCCTGGCGCGCAACGTGCGGCTCGGACGGCCGCTCGGCGTCGCCGGCCTGCCCGAAGCGGCCAAGGGCCCGGCCTTCTCCACGGCGGTTGGCCTTCTGATC
>JACZJD010000468.1 GCA_014860725.1 Aquamicrobium sp. | reverse complement strand
CCAACTCGCTGTTCGGCTATCTGATCTCGTGGCTGCCGATGATCCTCATCCTCGGCGTGTGGATATTCTTCATGCGCCAGATGCAGTCCGGCTCCGGCCGCGCCATGGGCTTCGGCAAGCCCAAGGCCAAGTTGCTCACCGAGGCGCACGGCCGCGTCACCTTCGCCGACGTCGCCGGCGTCGACGAGGCCAAGCAGGACCTCGAGGAGATCGTCGAGTTCCTGCGCGACCCGCAGAAGTTCCAGCGGCTGGGCGGCAAGATCCCGCGCGGCGTGCTCCTCGTCGGCCCGCCCGGAACCGGCAAGACGCTGCTCGCCCGCTCCGTCGCCGGCGAGGCCAACGTGCCGTTCTTCACCATCTCGGGCTCGGACTTCGTCGAGATGTTCGTCGGCGTCGGCGCGTCCCGCGTGCGCGACATGTTCGAGCAGGCCAAGAAGAACGCGCCCTGCATCATCTTCATCGACGAGATCGACGCGGTCGGCCGCCATCGCGGCGCCGGCCTCGGCGGCGGCAACGACGAGCGCGAGCAGACGCTGAACCAGCTCCTGGTCGAAATGGACGGCTTCGAGGCCAACGAAGGCATCATCCTGATCGCCGCCACCAACCGGCCCGATGTGCTCGACCCGGCGCTGCTGCGTCCCGGCCGCTTCGACCGCCAGGTCGTGGTGCCGAACCCCGACATCGTCGGCCGCGAGAAGATCCTGAAGGTGCATGTGCGCAACGTGCCGCTCGCACCCAACGTCGACCTCAAGGTGATGGCGCGCGGCACGCCCGGCTTCTCGGGCGCGGACCTCGCCAACCTCGTCAACGAGGCGGCGCTGATGGCGGCGCGGCGCAACAAGCGCCTCGTCACCATGCAGGAGTTCGAGGACGCCAAGGACAAGATCATGATGGGCGCGGAGCGCCGCTCCAGCGCCATGACGCAGGCCGAGAAGGAGCTGACCGCCTATCACGAGGCCGGCCACGCCATCGTCGCGCTGGAAGTCCCGTCGGCCGACCCGCTGCACAAGGCGACCATCATCCCGCGCGGCCGTGCGCTCGGCATGGTGATGCAGCTTCCCGAGGGCGACCGCTACTCGATGAGCTACAAGTATATGGTGTCGCGGCTGGCGATCATGATGGGCGGGCGCGTCGCCGAGGAGATCAAGTTCGGCAAGGAGAACATCACCTCGGGCGCGGCCTCCGACATCGACCAGGCGACCAAGCTGGCGCGCGCCATGGTCACGCGCTGGGGCTTCTCCGACAAGCTCGGCCGCGTGGCCTATGGCGACAACCAGGAAGAGGTGTTCCTCGGCCATTCGGTGGCGCGCACCCAGAACGTCTCCGAGGAGACGGCGCAGATCATCGACGCCGAGGTGCGCCGCCTGATCGACGAGGCCTATGCCACGGCGCGCAAGATCCTGACCGAGAAGAAGAAGGAATGGATCGCCATCGCCGAGGGGCTGCTCGAATACGAGACGCTCAGCGGCGACGAGATCCGGCAGATCATGGCCGGCGAGAAGCCGTCGCGCGACCTCGGCGACGACACCCCGCCCTCCCGCGGCTCGACCGTGCCCAAGGCCGGCGCCCGCAGCGAGGATCGCAAGAAGGGCGGCGAGGAACCCGACACCGGCATGGAACCCCAGCCGCAGGGGTGAGGAGCGGTCGGCCCTGAGCTTGCGAAGGGCCGATCAATCGACAATGATTTGTCGATTGAAGCGACGAACGCCCGGAGCCCTAGCGGAGGGCAGGGAGCCGGTTCGCGTAGCGAATTCGCCGTGCCGGTGGCACGGCGAAAGGCCGCGAACGCCGGGGAGCTGCCGGAGGCAGCGAGCCCCCGGCCGGGAGGCGGCCCATGACGGCCGCGCCCCAAGGGCGTCTCCTGCTCCCACGCTGCTGCAGTTGACGCGCCAGCGTAGGGCGCAAGGCGCTTTGTTGCAGCTTTCGCGGGAACAGCCCCTTACCCTCTCCCCCGCAAGCGGGAGAGGGAGATTGGAAGCGTTGCGGCCGTCTGCCGGCAGGCGGATAAGGCGC
>JACZJD010000467.1 GCA_014860725.1 Aquamicrobium sp. | reverse complement strand
CCAGCCCGGCGTCGCCGGCGCGCTCGGCCGGGTCGAAGGGCAGGGCCACCTCGCCCTCGCGCCGTTCTCCGTGCTGCCGTGTCCCGCTGCCGCTCATTCGTCCGCTCCATGGCGCAACTGCGCCGATTTCTTGCCTTGCAGCGACATGGTGCTTGCTTCGTCCTCGCAAGCGATATAAATATATCTTTATATGTTTCGGAGAACCGGATGCTGACGCGCACCTCGACCGGCCTCAACGCGATGGTTGATACAATGAAGGCCGCGGCCGAATCCAGCCGGCTGCGCATCCTTCTGCTGCTCGCGCGCGGCGACCTCACCGTCACCGACCTGACCGAAATCCTCGCCCAGTCGCAGCCGCGCGTCTCGCGCCATCTCAAGCTCCTGATGGAGGCGCATCTCGTCGAGCGCTATCAGGAGGGGTCGTGGGCGTTCTTCCGCCTGTCGGACGGCGAGGCCGCGCGCGATTTCCTCTCCGGCATCATCGGCCGCATCGACCCCGGCGACCCGGTGGTGGAACGCGATCTCGAACGGCTCGCCGCCGTCAAGCGCAAGCGGCAGGAGAAGGCGGCCGACTATTTCAGCGCCAATGCGGCGAGCTGGGACCAGATCCGCTCGCTGCACGCGCCGGACGGCGCCGTCGAGGCGGCGCTGAGGGAGCTGGTCGGCGACCGTCCGTTCCAGTCGATGCTCGACCTCGGCACCGGCACCGGCCGGCTGCTCGAGCTGTTCGCGCCGCTCTATCGCCGCGGCGTCGGCATCGACCTGTCGCGCGAGATGCTGGCGGTGGCGCGGGCCAATCTCGACCGCGCCGACGTGCCGCATGCGCAGGTGCGGCAGGGCGACATCTACGCGCCGCCGGTCGAGCGCGACGGCTTCGACCTCATCACCATGCACCAGGTGCTGCATTATCTCGACGAGCCGGGCGCGGCGATCCGCGAGGCGGCGCAGCTGTTGCGGCCCTCAGGGCGGCTCGCCATCGTCGATTTCGCGCCGCATGCGCACGAGTTCCTGCGCGAGGAGCACGCCCATGTGCGCCTCGGCTTCTCCGACCGCCAGATCGCCGACTGGCTGGAGGAGGCGGGGCTGGAGCTCGAGGCCGAGCGCACCTTCGCGCCGGCCGACGCCGCCGGCCTCACGGTCAAGCTGTGGCTGGCGCGCGACCGCCGGCTGCTGGTCGCCGATCCCTCCCACGCCTCCCAGACCGAGTTCAAGGAGACCGCCTGATGGCCGATCCCCGCCTTTCCCGCCGCTCCGATGCCGGCGGCCGGATCAACGTCTCCTTCGAGTTCTTCCCGCCGAAGACGGACGAGATGGAGGACCGGCTGTGGGAGACGGTGACGCGGCTGGAGCCGCTTGCGCCGCAATACGTCTCCGTCACCTACGGCGCCGGCGGCTCGACGCGCGAGCGCACCGCGCGCACGGTCGGCCGCATCCTGCGCGAGACCGCGCTCAAGCCGGCCGCGCACCTGACCTGCGTCGACGCCACGCGCGACGAGGTCGACGCCGTGATCCGCGACTTCGCCGCGATGGGCGTGACGCGCTTCGTGGCGCTGCGCGGCGATCCGGCGTCGGGCGTCGGCTCCGCCTACCGGCCGCATCCCGAGGGCTATACCAACGGCGCCGAGCTCGTCGGTGCGATCCGCCGCATCGGCGATTTCGACGTCTCCGTCTCGGCCTATCCCGAGAAGCATCCGGAGAGCGCCGACTTCGCCACCGACATCGACATGCTGAAGCGCAAGGTCGACAACGGGGCCGCCCGCGCCATCACCCAGTTCTTCTTCGACAACGACCTCTACGAGCGCTATGTCGAGCGGGTCCGCCGCGCCGGCATCTACATCCCCATCGTGCCGGGCCTCCTGCCGATCCACAATTTCAAGCAGGTGGCCGGCTTCGCCGGGCGCTGCGGCGCGCATGTGCCGGGCTGGCTCGCCGGGCGCTTCGAGGGGCTGGAGAACGACCCGCAGACCCATGCGCTGGTGGCCTCCGCCATTGCGGCCGAGCAGGTGCTCGACCTCGTCGAGCGCGGGGTGGAGGAGTTCCACTTCTACACCATGAACCGTGCCGACCTCGTCTTCGCCATCTGCCACCTGATCGGCGTGCGCCCGCAGGCCGCCGCTGCCGCGTAGCCATCGGGGCAGAATATCCGCAATGAGAAAGGCTCAATGAGAAAGGCCGGGCTTTCGCCCGGCCTTCCCGTCAGTCCGTATTTGCCTGAGGAATTGAGCGCCAATCGCGGCGCTGTGCCGATATCAGGGAAGGAAACCCAGGATCAGAGCGCCTACAAAGGCGAACGCGGCACAGAACATCAACGTGTTGATCGGTCGTGCAAGTCCCATTGGCGTGATCTCCTCTGCGGACTGATCAGAATCTAAACCCGATTGCGCATCTGGCAAGTACATCTTGTGCTGCGATGCGACAGGGCCTTGGAAAAATCATGCTGCCCCGGTGCCCAGCGACCTGAATTCGCTGGCGAAATCTCCACCGCCCGGCCTGTGAAAAAATCGTCGCAGCCGCCGCCCGGTCCTGCCTTCCATCCGGCCGCCGCTGCGGCTTGCTCCGGCGCTTTTTTGCGCTGCGAACGCCTGCTAGGCTCCGCGGCAGACAGGAGGAGCCCCGTGCAACGATTCGAGAATGCGAATGCGGCCGCGCTCGCGCTTCGTCCGGACGATCCGGTCTACTGCTTCCGCCCGCAGGTGCTGGCGCAGGATTGCCGGCGCTTCATGGCGATGTTTCCCGGCAAGACCGCCTATGCGGTCAAGACCAACGGCGAAAAGATGGTGCTGAAGACGCTGGCGGATGCCGGCGTCACCGCCTTCGACGTCGCCTCGCCCGGCGAGTTCGCGGCCGTGCGCGAGGTCGCGCCTTCCGCGGAGATGCTCTACATGCACCCGGTCAAGGCGCAGTCGCACATCCGGCTGGCGCTCGAGGAATACGGCATCCGCACCGTCGCGGTCGATCACGAGGACGAGGTGGCCAAGCTCACCCGCGTGGTGCGCGCCCTCGATATCGACCCCGGCACGATCACCGTCTTCGTGCGCATCCAGACCAAGGGAAGTGCCGCCTACGAGCTGTCGAAGAAGTTCGGCGCCGGGCCGGCGGCGGCCGTCGAGCTGATCGACCGGCTGGGGCGGGCGGGCTACCGGGTCGGCATCTGCTTTCACGTCGGCAGCCAGATCGAGGACCCGGATACCTACGAGCGGGCGCTGGCCTCGGCCGACTGGGTGAGGAAC
>JACZJD010000466.1 GCA_014860725.1 Aquamicrobium sp. | reverse complement strand
GCCCTGCTGGAGAACGGAATCGATGTGTGCGGCCATCTCCGCCGCAGCGCGGTCACCGTCGCCGGCGCGGACGGCGTCGAGAATCCTCAAATGGTCCTCGAAGGCCCGCTGCGACCGGCCACGGATCGACGACATCAGGATGAAGCGCTCGCGGTCGACATGCGACTTCACCGACTGGACCAGTTGCCAGGCGTTGGGCACGTCGGCCATGCGGGCCAGCAGCGCATGGAAATCCTCGTCGGCGTCGAAGAAGGTCGCGTAATCGTCGGCGCGCGCCGCCACCTCCTGGCGCATCATGATGGGGCGCAGCGCCACTTCATCGAGGCCGCGTTCGGCGAGCCGTCGCACGATCCGGCATTCGATCGCCGAGCGCACGAACAGGGCCTCCAGGAACCTGCGCCTGTCGCGCGGCGCCACGATCGAGCCGACCTGCGGCCGCGTCACGATCAGCCCCTCGCCGACCAGTTGCTGCAGTGCCGCGCGCAGCGGCGTGCGGCTGACGAAGCAAAGTTCGGCGATCTCGCCCTCGTGGATCGGCGTGCCGCCCGGCAGCCGGCCGTCGATGATGCGGTGGCGCAACGCCTCGTAGATCTGCGGGCCGATCGCCTGGCCGCGATCGATGCGAACGCCGGCGAGCGCTGCGGCGAGATCGATGCCGGCTTTGGTCTGCTTCACGCGCGGCATCGTTCGGCCTCCCGGCGAATGGCGGCGCGCATGCCTTCCGACAGCATCAGCCCGAGCCGGTGGGTGACGGCCTCGGCGAAGGGCCGAGAACCGGACAACGCAGCAGGGAACAGTCCCGGCAGGTCGAGGAGCCGGCGGACGATCTCCGCGGGGCTCGTGTCACGGTCGACGCATTGAGCGATCTCGGCCTCGCGCGGATCGCGCAATGCATAGCCCTCATCGTTCTCCTTGCGGCCCAGCGCGTAGCGCATCCAGGCGGCGACGGCGAAGGCATAAGTATCGAGCGGCAGGCCCTTATCCAGCGCTTCGGCGGCCGGCTCGAGCAGGCGCTGCGGCAGCTTCTGCGTGCCGTCCATGGCAATTTGGTAGGTCTGGTGCGCGATCGCCGGATTGGCGAACCGCGCGCGCAGATCCTGCGCATAAGCGTCGAGCTCGACGCCCGGCACCGGCGCCAGGGTCCGGGCCGCCTCGCGCATGTGCCGCTCGATGAGGACGACGAGGTCGGCGTCGGCCATCACGTCGCGGACGTATGCGTGGCCGGCGAGAAAGCCGGAATAGGCGAGCAGCGAATGGCTGCCGTTGAGCAGCCGGAGCTTCATCTTCTCATAGGGAGCGACATCTTCGACGAACAGTGTCCCGCCGGCTTCCCAGTCCGGGCGCCCCGCGACGAACCGATCCTCGACGATCCATTGCGAGAATGGTTCGGTCTCGACTGCGGCGCGGTCCTCGCAGCCGGTCAGCGCCAGCGCGTCGGCGAACGTGCGATCGGTGCTCGCCGGGGTGATGCGATCGACCATGGTCGACGGAAAGGAAACTCCGGCCTCGATGAACCGCGCCAGTTCGGCGTCGCGCTCACGAGCAAACTCCGTGACGAGGCGGGCAACGACGCGGCCGTTGCCGGGCAGGTTGTCGCAACACAGCACCGTAAAGCCGCCGAGCCCGCGCTCGCGCCGCAGCCTCAGCGCTTCGACGAGGTAACCGACGGCGCCTTGCGGATGCGCCGGATCGGCGAGGTCGGCAGCAATCGACGGATGCGCGCGGTCGAGGCCGCCGGTCGGCGGGTCGATGCCGTAGCCCTTTTCGGTGATGGTCAGGCTGACGATGCGCGTCGCCGGCGCGGCAAGCGCCTCGAGCACGGCGGCGGGATCCTGCGGCGCGACCAGCACCCGCGCGATCGAGCCGACGACACGCGCCGAAACACCTTCGGTACCGCGCACGAGCAGCGTGTAGAGACCGTCCTGCGGATTGAGCGCGTCGGCGACGTCGGCCGAGCGCAGGCTGACGCCGGTGATCATCCAGTCGCCTCCGGCCAGCGCCAGTGCGTCGTCGGTATAGACGGCCTGGTGCGCCTTGTGGAAGGCGCCGACGCCGATGTGGACGATGCCGGAAGGCCGCGCCCGGTCGTAGCGCGGCGCGGCGACGCCGGACGGTAGGCGAGAGACGGCCGAAAGACGCGCGCTCATGGCCGCACCGCAGGGTGGGAGAGCGCCGCCATCACGCCGCGCAACTCGGCCAACCCCTTCAGCCGGCCGATCGCCGGATAGCCGGGCTGGGCGCCGCGCTTGAGATCGTCGAGGATGTCCTGGCCGTGATCCGGCCGCATCGGCATCTCGGCATCGGCGCGGCCCTCTCTGCGTCGCCTCGCTTCTTCCGCGAGCAACGCGGCGATGACTGCGACCATGTCGGTGCTGCCGGCGAGGTGCTCGTCCTCGAAGAAGGAACAGGGCACCTCGTCTGTGTCGCGGCGCACGTTGCGCAGATGGACGAAATGGATGCGCGGACCGAGTGCCGTCGCCATTGCCGGGAGGTCGTTGTCCGGCCTGACGCCGAGCGATCCGGTGCAGAATGTGACGCCGTTGGCCGGGAGGTCGACGGCTTCGAGGATCGCAAGGTAGTCGGCGAGCGTCGACATCACGCGCGGCAAGCCGAGCAGGGGGAACGGCGGATCGTCGGGATGGCAGCAGAGTCGCAAACCGAGCCGCGCCGCGTCGGGAGCGACGTCAGCGAGGAAATCGATCAGGTTCTGGCGCAGCCGCTCGGCACCGATCCCTGCATAGGTTGCGAGGTGCTCGCCGAGACTGTCCAGGGTCCAGTGCTCCTGCGCGCCCGGCAGGCCGGCGACAATGTTGGCGGCGAGCGCCCTGCGCCGCGCATCGTCCATCTCTCGGACGCGCCTGTCCGCCTCGGCGGCAATCGCCGGGCTGAAGTCTTCACGCGCGCCCCTGCGCTTCAGGATGTGGATGTCGAAGGCGGCGAAATCGGCGAGGTCGAAGCGCATCGCCGTGCCGCCGTGGCCGACCCGCCAGGCGAGGTCGGTCCGCGTCCAGTCGAGCACCGGCATGAAATTGTAGCAGATCGTGCTGATGCCGGCCCGGGCGAGGTTCTCCAGGCTGCGGCGGTAGTGGACGACATGGGCGCGCCATTCGCCGGTGCGCGTGCGGATCGCCTCTGAAACCGGCAGGCTTTCGACGACCTCCCACTTCAGGTGGGTCATCGATCCGTCCGGATGGAACGCGACCTCGCGCTGGCGCTTTTCTATGTCTTCGGCATGCCAGACCGCGCCGCTCGGAATGTGGTGGAG
>JACZJD010000465.1 GCA_014860725.1 Aquamicrobium sp. | reverse complement strand
AGCTGCGCGAGCGCGGCGTCGGCTCGGCCGTGTCGCTCCAGGCCGCCGAAGCGGCGGCCGCCGCCTCGGCCGCGCAGGTGCAGAAGCTCGAGGCCGTGCTGCAGCAGAAGCAGCTCCGCGCCCCCTTCCCCGGCAAGCTCGGCATTCCGCGCGTCGATGAGGGCCAGTACCTGACGCCCGGCGTCGCCGTGGTCACGCTGCAGGACCTCGACACGATGCGCGCCGATTTCACCGTGCCCGAGCAGCGGCTGTCGCAGCTCAGCATCGGCCAGAAGGTGCGGCTCACCGTCGACGGCGACGACACGGTCTTCGCCGGCGAGATCACCGGCATCGACCCCAAGGTCGACCCGTCGAGCCGGCTGGTCGCGGTGCGCGCGGCGATCGACAATCCCGAGGGCAGGCTGACGCCCGGCCAGTTCGTGCGCATCAATGTCGAGCTGCCGCAGGAGGACAACGTCATCGCCCTGCCGCAGACGGCGGTGGTGACCAGCCTCTACGGCGACTACGTCTACGTCGCGCGCCCGAAGGAGGGAGCAGGCGAGGGCGAGGAGGAGACGCTCGAGGCGCGCCAGGTCTTCGTGCAGGTCGGCCGCCGCTCCGGCCGCGACGTCGAGATCCGCTCCGGCATCGAGCCGGGCGACATCATCGTCACCGCCGGCCAGAACCGGCTGTCGAACGGCACGCCGCTCACCATCGACAACACCGTCAACCCGGCGACGGGCATGAAGCAGGAGGCGGCCGCGCAATGAACTTCTCCGCCATCTTCATCCGCCGGCCGGTGCTCTCGACCGTGCTGGCGTTCCTGATCCTGCTGCTCGGCTTCCAGGGCCTGTTCAACCTTCAGGTGCGCCAGTATCCGGAGGTCGAGGAGACGGTCATCACCATCACCACGGTCTATCCCGGCGCCAGCGCCGACCTGATCCAGGGGTTCATCACCTCGCCGATCGCCGCCGCCGTCTCGACGACCGAGAACGTCGATTACGTCTCGTCGCAGAGCCGGCCGTCGGCGAGCGTGGTCACGGTGCAGATGCGGCTCGGCTCCGACCCCGACGCCGCACTGACCGAGGTGATGTCGAAGGTGCAGCAGGTGCGCAGCCAGCTGCCCTCCGACGCCGAGGACCCGACCATCGTCAAGGGCACGGGCCAGCAGTTCGCCATCATGTATCTGGCGCTGCAGAACCCCAACATGACCGCCGAGCAGGTGACGGAATATATCGAGCGCGTCATCCGGCCGCGCATGTCGACCATTCCCCGCGTCGCCGAGGTCCAGATCTTCGGCGCCGCCAACTATTCGATGCGGGTGTGGGTCGATCCGATCCGGCTCGCCGCGCGCGGCATGACCGCCTCGGAGGTGCTGGCGGCGATCAACTCGTCCAACTTCCTCGCCGCGCCCGGCAAGACGCGCAACGAATACGTCACCTATCCGGTGACCATGGAATCGACGCTGCAGACGCCGGAAGCCTTCGCCGCGCTGCCGCTGAAGGCCGACGGAGACGACGTGGTGCGCCTGCGCGACGTGGCCGAGGTGGAGCTCGCCGCCGAGGATTCCGACATGGTCGTGACCTTCAACGGCCAGCCCGGCACCTTCATCGGCATCTTCCCGACGCCGGCGGCCAACCCGCTCGACACCACCTCCGCCGTCCTCGCCGAGCTGCCGGCGATCCAGGACAGCCTGCCCGAGGGCATGACGATCACGCTGATGTACGACGCGACCGAATCGATCAGCGCCTCGATCGAGGAGGTGTTCAAGACCATCGCCGAGGCCGTGGCCATCGTCGTCGTCATCATCCTCCTGTTCCTCGGCTCGTTCCGCTCGGTGCTGATGCCGATCGTCACCATCCCGCTGTCGCTGATCGGCGTCTGCTTCGTGCTGTTCGCGCTCGGCTACTCGATCAACCTTCTGTCGCTGCTCGCCATGGTGCTCGCCATCGGCCTCGTGGTCGACGACGCCATCGTCGTGGTGGAGAACATCCACCGCCACATCGAGGAGGGACTGTCGCCGAAGCAGGCCGCCTTCACCGGCATGAGGGAGATCACCGGCCCGGTGGTGGCGATGACCATCACGCTCGCCGCGGTGTTCGCGCCGCTCGCCTTCACCGGCGGCCTGACCGGCGCGCTGTTCCGCGAGTTCGCCATGACGCTCGCCGGCGCGGTCATCATCTCCGGCATCGTCGCGCTGACCATCACGCCGATGATGTCGGCGCGGCTCCTCAAGCGCGGCGGCCACAGCCGCTTCCAGCAGGTGGTGGACAACACCTTCGACCGCGTCTCCAATCGCTACGAGCGGCTGGTCGCCGGCTCGCTGAAGTACCGGCCGGTGACGCTGATGATGGTCATCGTGCTGGTGTCGCTCACCGGTTACCTGTTCATGAAGACCTCGAGCGAGCTCGCGCCGGAAGAGGACGAGGGCGCGCTCTTCGCCCTCATCAACGCGCCGTCCTACGCGACGACCGACTACACCAATGCCTATGCCGAGCGCATGCGCGAGCTGACCAAGGACCTTCCGGAGCTCGACGCCAACTTCTCGGTCATCGGCTTCGGCGGCCAGACCAATTCCGGCTTCATGCTGTGGGCGTTCAAGGACTGGGCCCAGCGCGACCGCTCGCAGGCCGAGATCCAGCAGGACATCCAGGCGCGGCTGGCACCCGTGGCCGGCGTCGAGGCGCTGGTGTTCGCGCCGCCCTCGCTGCCCGGCACCGGCGGCGGCCTGCCGATCTCGATGGTCATCCAGTCGACGGGCGAATCGAGCCGCGTCTTCGAGGTGGCCGAGGAAATCCGTCTCAAGGCGCAGGCCACCGGCCGCTTCATCGTGGTGCAGAACTCGCTCGCCTACAACGCGCAGCAGGTCACCATCACCATCGACCGCGACCGGGCGGCGGCCCTCAACCTGCCGGTGCGCGACATCGGCATGACGCTGAGCCTCATGGTCGGCGGCGGCGCGGTCGCCCAGTTCGACCGCGATTCCAACAGCTACGACATCATCATGCAGGTGCCGCAGGAGTATCGCGACAACCCCGAGCGGCTGGGCGACTTCTTCGTGCGCAGCGCCACCGGCGAGATGGTGCCGCTGTCGGCGGTCATCACCGTCTCGACCGGCGTCGCCGCCACCGCGATCGAGCAGTTCAGCCAGCTGAACTCGGCGACGATCTCGGCGCTGCCCATGCCCGGCGTGACCACCGGCGACGGCCTCGCCACCATCGAGGAGATCGCGCGGCCGCTGCTGCCGGACGGCTTCTTCATCGACTATTCCGGCCAGTCGCGGCTGGAGATCGAGCAGGGCAACACGATCATGATCGCCTTCGCGCTCGCGGTGGTCGTCATCTATCTGGTGCTCGCCGCCCAGTTCGAGAGCTTCCGCGACCCGCTCATCATCATGATGTCGGTGCCGCTGTCGATCTTCGGCGCCGTCGTGCCGCTCAATCTCGGCCTCGGCACGCTGAACATCTACACGCAGGTCGGCCTGATCACGCTGATCGGCCTCATCACCAAGCACGGCATCCTGATGGTGGAGTTCGCCAACCAGCAGCGCGAGGCGCACGGGCTCGACCGCTTCGAGGCCATCGTCGCCTCGGCCAAGGTGAGGCTCAGGCCGATCCTGATGACCACGGCGGCGATGTCGCTCGGCGTCGTGCCGCTCATCATCGCCTCGGGCGCGGGCGCGGCGGCGCGCTACTCGATGGGCCTGGTCATCTTCACCGGCGTCATCGTCGGCACGATGTTCACCCTGTTCGTGGTGCCGATGTTCTACACCTTCATCGCCCGCAAGGAGCTGGCGCACGACGAGGACGACGTCCCGCAGACGGGCCCCGCCCCGGCGACGCACTGACGCCGCCCTCAGGGGCATCCTCGGGGGG
>JACZJD010000464.1 GCA_014860725.1 Aquamicrobium sp. | reverse complement strand
CTCGCGGGCGAGCGAAATGCGCCCGCCGAGCGTGTCCTGTGCCGCATAGCCGCGGTTTCCGGTGGTGGGCATTCGAGCGCCCTCCCTTCGATGCGTTGCATGAGACGGACGGGACGCCGCGCGCCCCGCCCCAACGGATATTCGCCCGCTACTGCGCCGCGGCGCGGGCCTGCTCGAGCCAGCCCTCGACGAGGTCGGCATTGGCCTCGATCCATTCGCGGGCATGGCGCTCGACGTCGGCGGCGCTGCCCTCGCCGTCGTTCATCCGGGCGTTCTGGGCGAAGATGTCCTCGATGGGGAGCGAGGCCGCCTCGAGCAGCGCCTTCACGGCCGGATTGGCGGCGAGGAACTCCGAGTTGACGACCGGGCGGATGTCGTTGGCCGGGAAGCCGAGCGTGCACGGGTCGTTGACGCAGCCGGTGACGCCGGCGAGCGTGGCCGCATCGGCGAGATCGGCCAGATCGGCCGGCAGGTTCACCTCGGGAACCTCGATCCACATCACGTCCTCGCCGGGCTTGAGCGTGTCGACGGTCCAGTTCGGCGTCCAGGTGTAGAACAGGATCGGCGTGCCCTCGCCATAGGCCGCGACCGCGTCGGCCATCGAGGCCGAGTAGCTGGCCTTGATCGGGTTGACGTGGTCGCGCAGGCCGTAGGCGTCGAGGTGGTGCTCGATATTGATCTCGCAGCCCCAGCCCGGCGGGCAGGCGACCAGATCGGCCTTGCCGTCGCCGTCGCGGTCGAAGGCGGCCTTGACGTCGTCGCGCTTGAAGTCGTCGAGCGTCTTGATGCCGAACTTCTCCACCGACGCCTTGTCGACGAGATAGCCTTCGAGCGCGCCGCCCTGCGCGACGTAGCCGACGAGCTCGGCACCCTGCGAATAGGTGCTCTCATAGGAATTGTGCAGCGGGAACCAGCCGTTGACCCACAGGTCGAGGTCGCCCTGCGCCACCGCCTGGTAGAAGGGCGGGTTGTCGAGCGTGGTCGGCCCCTCGACCGTGTAGCCGAGCTTTTCCAGAAGCTGCTTGTAGACGGCGGCCTCGAACCAGCCCGTGTCCCAGGTGGCCTGGGCCATCCGGACCGTGGTGCCGGCGCCCGGCCCTTCCTGGGCGTGGAGCGCGGCGACGGGGGCGGCGAGCATCGTGCCCGCCGCGAGCGCGACGGCGACGAGCCGCGAGAGAGATGGGTTGGTCATGGTCAGACTCCTTGTCTTCTTCTTGCCTCCCCGGCGGGCCGGGGTCTTCTTCCGTATGTCCCGCCGGCGGCGGGGACGGGGAGCCGCGCAAGACGCGGCCGGGCGGGCTCAGCCCGCCCTTTCGGCTTCCGCCGCGGCACCGCCGCGCCGCAGCGAGAACAGGGAGCGCATCGTCTGCATCAGCGTGGGCGTGCGCACCGCGCGCTTCTCGCCCAGTGCCTGGCTGATGCGGTCGAGGACGATGGCGATGAGCACGATGCCGATGCCGCCGGCGGTGGCGTTGCCGACGTCGAGCCGGCCGAGGCCGGTGAAGACGGTCAGCCCCAGCCCGCCGGCGCCGATCAGCGCGGCGATGACCACCATGGAGAGCGCCAGCATCAGCGTCTGGTTCAGGCCGGCCATCACCGTGCGCAGGGCGAGCGGGAACTGCACCTCGACCAGCATCTGCCACGGCGTCGCGCCGAAGGCGAGGGCGGCTTCCGTCAGGTCCTCGCGCACGTTGCGGATGCCGAGGTCGGTCAGCCGGATGATCGGCGGCAGGGCGAAGACGATGGTGGCGATGATGCCCGGCACCACGCCGACGCCGAACAGCATGACGATGGGCACCAGATAGACGAAGGAGGGGATCGTCTGCATGATGTCGAGGATCGGCCGCAGGATGGCGCGGAAGATGTCGGAGCGCGCGGCCAGCACGCCGAGCGGGATGCCGATCACGACGCAGAACAGCACCGCCGTCACCACCATGGCGAGCGTCGTCATCGTCTCCGGCCACAGGCCGATCATGTCGATGAAGGAGAGCGCGACGAGCGTGAAGAGGGCGACGCCGCGGCCGGCCGTGCGCCACGCGATCAGCGCCAGCGCCAGCGTGAACACCAGCATCGGCGTGGCGTTCAGGAAGCCGGACAGCGCGTTCAGCACCTGCGTGATCGGCCACTGCATCGAGCGGAAGAAGGGGCGGAAATTCGGCACCAGCCACTCGCGCACGAACAGGTTGACCCAGGTCGCAAAGGGGATGGAGATGAAGTCGGACGGGCTCGGCATCGTCATGTCTCCCCTTTGGTCTCCCCTTTGGTCTCATCGCCGGCTTCCTCGCGGGCCAGCCGCGCGAACAGCGCCTGCGGCCGGACGACCCCGACGAGGCGTCCGTTGCCGTCGGTGAGCGCGATGGGCAGGCCCTCCTGTGCCAGCGGATAGAGGTCGACGAGCCGCGCATCGGGCGCGGCCGTGGGGAAGTCGCGGTTCACCGCCTGCTGCAGCTCCGTGCCCTTGCGGATCGCTGCGCTGGCGCTGCGCCAGGTGACGATGCCGGCGAGCCGGCCGTTCTCCGTGACGTGAAGCGCGTTCACCCCCAGCTTCTCCATGCGCGACAGGGCGGTGCGGGCGTCGGTGGTCTCGATGGGAAGCGTCTCGCGTGGCCGGGCGACGCTCTCGGCGGTGAAGACGAGTGAGCGGTCGATGTCGCGGGTGAAGGCGGCGACATAGTCGTCGGCCGGGTTGCCGACGATCTCCTGGGCGGTGCCTGTCTGGACCACCGCGCCGTTGCGCATGATGGCGATGGTGCTGCCCAGCGTCAGCGCCTCGGTCAGGTCGTGGGTGATGAAGACGATGGTCTTCTTCAGCGTGCGCTGGAGCTCCAGCAGCTCCTGCTGCATGTCGCCGCGGATCAGCGGGTCGAGCGCGGGGAACGGCTCGTCATCAGCAGGATTTCGGGTTCGGAGGCCAGCCCCCGCGCCAGCCCGACGCGCTGCTGCATGCCGCCGGAAAGCTCGTCGGGGTAGCTGTCGGCGCGGGCGGCGAGGCCCACCTGCTCCAGCGCCGCCTGCGCGCGCTCGCGCCGCTCGCTCGGCTTGACGCCCCTGATCTTGAGGCCGAAGGCGACGTTCTCGGCCACGGTCTTGTGCGGGAACAGCGCGAAGTGCTGGAACACCATCGCCACCTTCTCGCGCCGCACCCGGCGCAGCTCGTCGTCGGAGCAGGCGGCGACGTCGATGCCGTCGATGAGGATCGAGCCGGCGCTCGGCTTGATGAGGCCGTTGATCATCCGCACCAGCGTCGACTTGCCCGAGCCGGAGAGCCCCATGACGACGAAAATCTCGCCCTCGGCGACGCTGAAGCTGACATCGTCCACGCCCACGGTCTGGCCGGTGGCGGCGTAAATCTCGTCCTTGGTCCTGCCGGATTTCAGAAGGGTGAGCGCTTCGGCGGGGTCTCCGCCAAAGATCTTGTATAGATTGCTTCCTGATATCTTTGTATGCATGTATCGATGTCTGGATAGAAAGTAATCATGCCTGAATCGACAGACAATCTACCCTCAGCACATTTCCTTTTCCGATGGTGCCCATTCTGCGAGTGAGAGCACAAAGATATTCGGCGGAGCCGCGAAATGCGGCCTCGCTGCGGAGATGAACTGTCTTTATAGGAATTCCATTCTTTGAGCGTCAACCCTTGAGGCGAAATTGAGGCGAAGCCGTCTCTGCCGGGCGGGCGACGCGCGCGCCGGCCGTCCACAGGAAAGCGGCGGCCCGAAACGGCCTTCGGCGAGGCGGCTTTGCGCGGGGCGGAGCCGCGAGAAAGCGGCCGGGGCGGGGCCGGCATGCAGGGAGAATGAATCTATCCCTTGATCGTCCCTTGACAGAATTGCGCCATCGCCTACTAGATATAGATGTCATGGTTCCTCCGAGTCGCAAGATCACGGAGGCTAAGAGGGAAGCCGGTGCGCGCGTTGCGCAAAGCCGGCGCTGCCCCCGCAACTGTAAGCAGCGAGCCTGCGTCGAGTTATGCCACTGATGCCGCAAGGCGTCGGGAAGGCCGGCGAAGGCAACGA
>JACZJD010000463.1 GCA_014860725.1 Aquamicrobium sp. | reverse complement strand
CTCGTCGTTATCGTCGCGCGCGAGCTCGTCGGCCTTTCCCGCCTCGCCTCGGTCGAGACGCTGCGCGAAGCAGGCCGCGACGCGGTGGTGCGCAACGACGCGCGCGCCGCGCGCAACGTCGTCTCCGACCTTACCGCGCTGGTCTCGCGCCGGCCCGAGACCGCCGCCGGCAGACGGGCGCTGAAGGAAATGCGCGATGACGTGATCGACGGCGCCGATCTGGTGCGCCTTGCCGAAAGCGAGCTTCTGGGCCCGCTCGACGCCCGCGCGCAGGCGCTCATCCTCGATGCGGCCAAGCGCGTCTCCATCGTCACGGCGGTCAGCCCGCGGGCGCTGGTCGACATCGCCTATGTGCTCTACGAGGCGGCGCGGCTGATCCGTCGGCTGGCCGAGCTTTACGGCGCCCGGCCGGGCACGCTCGGCTTCATCCGTCTTTCCCGCGACGTCGTCGCCCATCTCGCCGTCACCGGGGCGGTGGCGGCCGGCGACGAGTTCGTGCACCAGATCGTCGGCCAGGGGCTCGCCGCCCGGCTGTCGGCCAAGCTCGGCGAAGGCGTGGTCAACGGCATGATGACGGCGCGAATCGGCGTGGCGGCGATGGAGACCGTGCGTCCCCTGCCCTTCACCGCGTTGAAGCGCCCCGGAATGGGCGATTTCCTCGCCGCGCTCACCGCATTCGTGCGCAGAAAGGGCAAGGACGCGGCCGTCTGACAAGAACGGGCTTGCGTCTTGCGCCCGCCTCGATCATGGTCCGCTCGACAGCCCGGTAGACGAAGCATTAACCAAAATACGCCAAGGTTCGGCTTCGTGTCCCCCGTGTTCCCAGTCAGGTGTCCCATGATCGCACGCGCCTTCCTGTCCGCCCTTCTGCCGCTCGGCGTCGCGATCACGGCGCTGCCTGCCGCGTCGGGTGCGGCATCGGCGTCGGAGAAGGACAAGCGCTTCTTCCGCACCGTCGAGGGCGAGTGGTCGGGGCCGGGCGAGATCGTCGCCGGCAAATACAAGGGCACGCGCTTCACCTGCTCCTTCAAGGGCGCGACGCCCGACGGCAAGGTCGGCATGTCGCTCGACGGCGGCTGCCGGGTCGGCCTGTTCACGCAGAAGATGTCGGCCAAGGTCGAGCACAGCGGCAAGAAGGGCTATCGCGGCAGCTTCATGGACGGAGCGAACGGCGAAGGACTCGACGTCATCGGCGGCGCGGTCAACGGCCGCAAGGTGACGCTGACGCTCAACCGCAACCAGTTGAACGGCGCCATGCTGGCCAACCTGCCCGACGACGACACGATGCACGTCACCGTCTCGGTCAAGGTCGCCTCGCAGATGGTGCCGGTGATCGGCATGAACCTCAAGCGCGTCGACACGCGCACGGTCGGCGCGATCCGCGACTAGTTCCCTGCTTCTCCGGCCGTTTCGCGCCACCATTCCCTGCCGCCCGGCAGGCGCTCGATGCCGCCCGCATCGAGCGCGGCGAGATGTTCGGCCGCGCTTTTGCCGCCGATGCGCAGGTCCGGCGCGATCTCGGCCAGCGGCACGAGCACGAAGGCGCGGCCCGTCATGCGCGGATGCGGCAGCTGAAGCCCCTCCTCGTCCACCCTCTCGTCGCCGAAGAGCAGGATGTCGATGTCGATGACGCGCGGCCCCCAGCGCTCGCCGCGGACGCGCTTCAGGCCGCGTTCGACCTCCAGGCAGAGATCGAGCAGCTGCCGCGCCGAAAGCCGCGTATCGACCGCCGCGACCGCGTTGAGGAAATCGGGCTGGTCGGTGACGCCCCAGGGCGGCGTGCGGTAGAGCGAGGAGACGGCAGCGACCGAAACGCCGGCGTGGCCGTCGAGCGCCCGCAAGGCCGCGGCCATCGCCGCGGCGGGGTCGCCGAGATTGCCGCCGAGGCCGAGGAAGGCGCGCGTCGTCCCTTCGCCCGCCATGCTATTGCGGCCAGGAAACCGTGACCTCGACATGGTCGAGCACGCCGGGCACCGGCGCGTGCGGCTTGCGCACCGTGATCGTGGCGCGGGCGATGCGCGGGAATTTCTCGCACAGCGCCCGGGCGACGTCGAAGGCCAGCGCCTCGATCAGGAAGCGGCGCTTGCCGGTCACGATCCGCTCGATCTCGATGAAGGCCGTGCCGTAGTCGACCGTCGAATCCATGACGTCGCCCTCCAGCCCCGGTCCGGGCTCGACCTCGAGCTCGGCATCGACGTAGAAGCGCTGGCCGAGCCGCTCCTCCTCGTCGAACAGGCCGTGGCGGGCGAAGAACGCGCAGTTCTTCATGCGGATCGTGTATCTCATCATGCGCCCCTCTGCGCGGTCAGCCCGCGCGCGATCATAGCATCGGCGAAGGCAAGCGCGTCGGCATTGGTTGCGACATCGTGCACCCGGAACACGGCAGCGCCCTGAAGCCGCAGGATCACGCTCGTCGCCGCCGTTCCGGCGTCGCGCGCGTCGGCGGCCTCCCGCCCCGTCACCGCGCCGATGAAGCGTTTTCGCGAGGTGCCGACGAGGAGCGGTCGCCCGAGCGCGTGCAGCTCGCCCAGCCGCGCCATCAGGACGAGGTTGTCGGCGGCGGTCTCCTTGGCGAAGCCGAAGCCGGGATCGAGGAGGATGGCCCCGTCGGCCACGCCCGCCTCCCGCGCGATGGCCAGGGATTTGGACAGGAACGCCATCTGATCCGCGATCGGGTCGGCGAGCTTCTCGCGCTCGCGGCCGGTGTGCATGACGACGAGGCCGGCGCCGGTCTCGGCCGCGACGCGGGCGATGTCCGGCTCGCGCTGGAGGCCCCACACGTCGTTGACGATGTGGGCGCCGGCGGCGACGGCCAGCCGCGCCGTCTCCGCGCGCCAGGTATCGACCGAGATCAGCGCCTTGCCCTCCCGCGCCAGCGCCTCGATCACCGGCAGGATGCGGCGCTGCTCCTCCGATGCGTCGACTTTCGCGGCGCCGGGACGGGTCGATTCGCCGCCGACATCGACGATCGCCGCCCCTTCGGCCGTCATGCGCCGCGCCTGCGCCAGCGCCGCCTCGACCTTCTCGAAGCGGCCGCCGTCGGAAAAGCTGTCCGGCGTGACGTTGAGCACGCCCATGATCACGGCTTTCGGCCCGAGCTCGATGGATCGGCCGTGAGCGAGCGGCCAGACGACGGGAGCGAACAATGTTGCGGCATCCTTGGGCATGGAGC
>JACZJD010000462.1 GCA_014860725.1 Aquamicrobium sp. | reverse complement strand
CCTTCCGACGGGATGACGTACTTGATGTCGGCGTTCTCGGCGATGCCGTAGTTGCACCAGCCGTCCCAGGCGTGCACGAGCACGGCCTCGCCGGAGACGAGCTTCGAGTAGAAGGTCGTGTCGTCATAGGCGAGCAGCGTGCGCTTCGCCGAGATCAGCAGGTCCTTGACCTGGCCCATCTTGGCCGCGTCGGTCTCGTTGACCGAGTAGCCGAGGGCGAGCTGACCGGCGGCCAGAAGCCAGCGGTCGGTGGCGAGCATGGTGGTCTTGCCCTTCACCGCGTCCGAAGGTTCCAGCAGCGCCTTCCAACTGGCCGGCGCGTCCTTCACGAGATCGGACCGGTAGCAGAGGCCGGTCGTGCCCCAGGTGTAGGGCACCGAGAAGGTGTTGCCCGGATCGTGCGGCAGGGCCGCGGCATCCGGATAGAGGTTGGAAAGGTTGGGCACCTTGGCGTGGTCGATGGCCTCGGCGAGGCCGAGATTGTGCAGCACCTCGGCGAAGGGCGAGGAGACGAAGACGATGTCGTAGCCCTTGCCGCCCGAGGCGATCAGCTTGCCCATGATCTCCTCGTTGGTGGCGTGGACGACCACCTCGGCCTGGACGCCGGTCGCCGCCTTGAAGGTGTCGACGATGTCGGGCGCCATGTAGCCTTCCCAGTTGGAGACGACGAGGTTCGCGGCGGACGCGGTCCCGGCGACGGCAAACACGGCAGCACCAAAGGCCGCGGCGGCGAGCGCGCGGCGGGAAACGGTGAATTCAGTCACGGCAGACTCCCATTGGTTCGGTTTCAGGTTCCCGTTCGGGCCGCTGCATCTCTGCGCCGCCCCTATTTCGATCGTTTCGGCTATCTTGCCGTTTTTCGTGAAAGTACTATTATAAAAAATAGGACTGTCAACCGGGATTCTTGGAAAGGTGACGCGGGTGATGCAGCGGCAAAGGGCGTTCGTGTCGGCCGACACCCGGCGGAGTGGGCCATGCCGTCGGTCGTGAAACTGCCGCGCAAGAACCATCTCGACCTCGCCCAGCGCATCCTCGAAGTGGCGCGCCAGCAGGGCATGCGCCCCGGCGCCCACCTGCCCGAACAGCAGCTGGCGACGCTGTGCAACGTCTCGCGCACGCCCATCCGCGCTGCATTGAAGGTGCTCGCCGAGCGGGGCGTGGCGACGCGCGAAAGCGACGCCGGGTACCGCCTCGCGGTGGACCTGTCCTCGCCCGCCGATTTCGATTCCGGCCTGCCGCGCGCCGAGGAGGCGACGCTGGCCGACGCCATCCTGCGCGACCGCGCCGCCAGGCGCCTCGCCGGCACGATCACCGTGACCGAGCTCATGCGCCGGTACAATGCCGATCGCCGAACGGTACTAAAAGCGGTATTAAGTCTTACCGACGACGACATCCTGCAGCGTGCGCCCGGCCAGTCGTGGGTCTTCCGTCCGATTCCCGACAGCCCGCAGTCGATCGCCGCGAGCTTCGAATACCGGCTTCTGCTCGAGCCGGCCGCCGTGCTGGTGCCCGGCTTCCAGATCGACGGCGTCAAGGCGGCGGCGCTGCGCCACGGCATGGAGGCGCTGCTGTCGCGACCCGACAGCGAGTTCGACACGCGCGAGTTCCAGCGCCTCGACATCGAGTTCCACCGGCTGATCGCTTCCGGCTGCGCCAACCCCTTCATCGCCGACGCGCTCAGCGGGCACCTCCGGCTGCGCGAGCTTCCCGGCCACGGCGGTAGCGTCAACGTCTTCCGCCTGCGCCAGTCGACACAGGAGCATCTCGGCATTCTGGACAACCTGGAGGCCCGCCAGTATGAGGTGGCCGCCGATCTTCTGAAGGTGCATCTCAGGCTTTCGGGCAACCAGCGCCCGCAGGCGGCAAATCGCGGCGCACCGCCCCTGCAGGGCATG
>JACZJD010000068.1 GCA_014860725.1 Aquamicrobium sp. | reverse complement strand
GTCCTCGGCTCGCTGGCCGCCTTCGTGCTGGCGATCGGCGGCATCGGCTGGATGCAGTATCTCAAGGGCAATGCCGATTTCTCGCTTCTCGGCATTCCGCTGGCGACCCCGTGGGTGTTCTTCGTCGGCCTCGCTTTGGTGCTCTACGTCATGTTCGCCTGGTGGTCGGACACGATCCGCGAGGCGCATGAGGGGCATCACACGCGCGTGGTGTCGATCCACCTGCGCTACGGCATGATCATGTTCATCGCCTCGGAGGTGATGTTCTTCGCCGCCTGGTTCTGGGCCTTCTTCGACGCCAGCCTGTTCCCCGGCGAGGCGCAGCAGGTCCTGCGCACCGAATACACCGGCGGCGTGTGGCCGCCGAAGGGCATCGAGGTCCTCGATCCCTTCCACCTGCCGCTCTACAACACCATCATCCTGCTCCTGTCGGGCACGACGGTGACCTGGGCGCACCACGCGCTGCTGCACGACGACCGCAAGGGCCTGATCTGGGGCCTCGCGCTCACCGTGGCGCTCGGCGTGCTGTTCTCCTGCGTGCAGGCCTACGAGTACGCGGCCGCGCCCTTCGCCTTCAAGGAGTCGATCTACGGCGCGACCTTCTTCATGGCCACCGGCTTCCACGGCTTCCACGTGCTCATCGGCACCGTCTTCCTGCTCGTCTGCCTGTTCCGGGCAATGGCGGGACATTTCACGCCGAAGCAGCATTTCGGCTTCGAGGCGGCCGCCTGGTACTGGCATTTCGTCGACGTGGTGTGGCTCTTCCTCTTCGCCGCCATCTACGTCTGGGGCTCGGCGGGCGGCACCATCGCCGTCCATTGAGGCGGAGCCTCCGAGAGGATACATCAGGGGCGGCCGTGGCGACGCGGCCGCCCCTTCGCATGCGGCAGGGCCGAACGGAGTGAAGCGATGAACGAGAGCGCCCCCAAGGACGGCCACGATGGCGACACCGCCATCTGGGCGCCGGTCGATCCGGTGAAGGCGGGGCTATCCGGCCGCTGTCCGCGCTGCGGCGAGGGGCGGCTGTTCAAGGGGTTCCTCGCCGTCGGCGAGCGCTGCGGCAATTGCGGCCTCGACTATTCCTTCGCGGATGCCGGCGACGGCCCGGCCGTGTTCGTCATCCTGCTCATCGGCTTCGTGGTCGTCGGCCTTGCGCTGTGGATGGAGGTGTCCTACGGCCCGGCGCTGTGGCTGCATTTCCTGCTGTGGATACCGCTGACGCTGGTGCTGTCGCTCGTGTCGCTGCGCGTCATCAAGGGGCTGCTGATCGTGCTCCAGTACCGCAACAAGGCCGCCGAGGGGCGGCTGGACGGCCGGTCATGACCGCGGAGAAGGTCGCCGGTTCCGGGCGGGGCGGGGCGGTCCTGCTCGTCATCCTCGGGCTCGCCGCGTTCGCCGTGCTTCTGGCGCTCGGCACGTGGCAGGTGCAGCGGCTCCACTGGAAGGAGGGGCTGATCGCCACCATCGACGAGCGCATCGCTTCCGCGCCGTGGCCGCTGGCCGAGATCGAGGCGCGCCTCGCCGATGCGGGCGACGTCGACTACTGGCCGGTGACGGTGTCGGGGACCTTCCGCCACGAGGGCGAGCGGCATTTCTTCGCCACCCACCGGGGCCAGTCCGGCTACTTCGTCTTCACGCCGCTCGCGCTCGACGACGGGCGCCTCGTCCTCGTCAATCGCGGCTTCGTCCCCTTCGACCGCAAGGACCCCGCGACCCGCGCCGAAGGACAGGTCGAGGGCGTGCAGACCGTGACCGGCCTTGCCCGCAACCGGGTGGAGGAGAAGCCCAATTCGCTGATGCCCGACAACGACCCGGCGAAGAACATCTTCTACTGGAAGGATCTCGACGCCATGGCGTCGAGCGCCGGCGTCGGCACGCGGGAGGACTATCTCGGCTTCTTCATCGACGCCGACGATGCGCCCAATCCCGGCGGCCTGCCGGTGGGCGGCGTCACCCTGATCGACCTGCCGAACAGCCACCTGCAATATGCCGTGACGTGGTACGGGCTTGCCGCCGCGCTCGCCGGCGTGCTCGGCGTCTGGCTGTGGCGCAGACGGCGTCCCGCGACTTGACCGGCGGCGACTTGACAGGCGGGGGCGCCAGCCGCCATCTGCGTGGCGAACGCCCGAAGGAAGAACCATGAAGAAACCCCTGACGATCCGGCTCTGCGGCCCGCGCGGCTTCTGCGCCGGCGTCGACCGCGCCATCCAGATCGTCGTGCTGGCGCTGAAGAAATACGGCGCCCCGGTCTATGTCCGCCACGAGATCGTCCACAACCGTTACGTGGTCGAGGGATTGCAGGAGCGCGGGGCGGTCTTCGTCGAGGAGCTTTCCGAAATCCCGCCCGAGCATGGCGACCGGCCGGTGGTCTTCTCCGCCCACGGCGTGCCGAAATCGGTGCCGCAGGATGCCGAGGCGCGCAACCTGTTCTATCTCGACGCCACCTGCCCGCTGGTCTCCAAGGTGCACAAGCAGGCGATGCGCCACCACCGCCAGGGCCGCCATGTGCTGCTGATCGGCCATGCCGGCCACCCCGAGGTCATCGGCACGATGGGCCAGCTTCCGGAGGGCGCGGTGACGCTGGTCGAGACCGAGGAGGACGCGGCGAGGATCGCGCCCGCCGATCCGCAGGCGCTGGGCTTCGTCACCCAGACGACGCTGTCGGTCGAGGATACCGCCGGCATCATCCGCGCGCTCGAGGCGCGCTTCCCCGCCCTGCAGGCGCCGGCCGCCGAATCGATCTGCTACGCCACCACCAACCGGCAGGACGCCGTGAAGGAGGCCGCGCCCGGTGCGGACCTGTTCCTCGTCGTCGGTGCGCCCAACTCGTCCAACTCCAAGCGGCTGGTCGAGGTCGCCGAGCGCGCCGGCGCCAGGCGCGGACTGCTCGTCCAGCGCGCCTCGGAAATCCCGTGGCAGGAGATCGGCGACATCGCCGTCCTCGGCCTGTCGGCCGGCGCTTCCGCGCCGGAGATCATCGTCGACGAGATCATCGACGCCTTCCGCGAGCGCTTCGAGGTCAAGGTGGAACTCGCCATCACCGCCGAGGAGACGGAGAACTTCCCCGTCAACCGCGCCCTGCGCGATGTCGAGCTGACCGCCGCCGACATGGCCTTCGTCAACGGAAGCGCCTGATGGCCGTCTATACCGACATCACCGAGGCCGAGCTCGGGGCTTTCCTGCGCGAGTACGACATCGGCGAGCTTCTGTCCTACAAGGGCATCGCGGAGGGCACGGAGAATTCCAACTTTATCCTGCATGCCGGGAGCGGCTTCTTCATCCTGACGCTCTACGAGAAGCGCGTCGAGCGGGCCGACCTGCCGTTCTTCCTCGGCCTGATGGAGCATCTGGCGAAGCGTGGCGTGACCTGTCCGCTGCCGGTGCACCGGCGCGACGGCGCGGTGATCGGCGAGCTCGCCGGCCGGCCGGCCGCGATCATCACCTTTCTCGAAGGCATGTGGCCGCGCCGGCCGACGGCGGCGCATTGCCGGGCCGTGGGCGAGGCGCTCGCCCGCATGCACGTCGCGGGGGCGGATTTCCCGCTTTCGCGGCCCAACGCCCTGTCGCTGCCGGGCTGGCGCACGCTGTGGGAAGGCTGCCGCGAGCGCGCCGACGAGGTCGAGGTCGGGCTCGGCGCCGAGGTGGCCGCGGATTTCGCCGCGCTGGAGATCGGCTGGCCGGGCGATCTGCCCGCCGGCGTCATCCATGCCGATCTCTTCCCCGACAACGTCTTCTTTCTCGGCGAGCGGCTTTCGGGACTGATCGACTTCTACTTCGCCTGCAACGATTTCCTCGCCTACGACGTGGCGACCTGCCTCAATGCCTGGTGCTTCGAGCGCGACCGCGCCTTCAACCTGACCAAGGGCACGGCGCTTCTGGCCGGCTACCAGAGCGTGCGGCCGCTGACGCCGGGGGAGGTGGCGGTGCTGCCGCTTCTGGCGCGCGGCTCGGCGCTGCGCTTCATGCTGACGCGGCTCTACGACTGGCTGCACGGCCCCGAGGGCGCGATGGTGAAGAAGCGCGACCCGCTCGAATATGTGCGCAAGATGCGCTTCCACCGCCAGATCGTCTCGGCGACCGAATACGGGCTCGACCCGGCATGAAGCGGGTGGAGATTTTCACCGACGGCGCGTGCTCCGGCAATCCCGGCCCCGGCGGCTGGGGTGCGATCCTGCGCTTCAACGGCGTCGAGAAGGAGCTGTCGGGCGGCGAGGCCGAGACCACCAACAACCGCATGGAGCTGATGGCGGCGATCGAAGCGCTGAACGCGCTGAAGGAGCCGTGCGCCGTCGATCTCCACACCGACTCGAACTACGTCAAGGACGGCATCTCCGGCTGGATCGAGGGCTGGAAGCGGAACGGCTGGAAGACGGCGGCGAAGAAGCCGGTCAAGAACGCCGAGCTGTGGCAGGCGCTGGACGAGGCCCGCCGCCGTCACAAGGTGACGTGGCACTGGGTGAAGGGCCACGCCGGCCACCCCGAGAACGAGCGGGCGGACGAGCTCGCCCGCCTCGCGATGGCCCCGTTCAGGAAGGCGAGGAGAGCGGCCGGGCCGGTCGGGTCCTGACCGCCGGGTTGCGACCCCTCACCTGCCTGCCGGCATCCTCTCCCCAGAGGGGAGAGGAAAGCTGGCCGCAACGTTTCCGCTTCTTCCTCTTCCCTCCGGTGAGGGGTTGGCGGAACCGGTAGCGGAAAGGCAGCGCGTCAGAGCTGCTCGATGATCGTCGCGGCGCCCGAATTGGCGACCGTGCCCGGCACGTCCTCGATGTTGAGGGCCGTGACCACGCCATCCTCGACGATGGCCGAGAAGCGCTTGAGCCTGAGGCCGAGGCCGGCCTTGGCCAGATCGAGGTCGAGGCCGGCCGCCCTGGCGAAGTCGCCGCTGCCGTCGGCCAGGAACAGGATCTTGCCGTCGCCGCCGGTCGAGCGCGCCCAGGCCGACATGACGAACACGTCGTTGACCGCCACGACCGCGATCTGGTCGACGCCCTTGGCGAGGATGGCGTCGCGGTTCTCGAGATAGCCGGGAAGGTGGTTGTTGTTGCAGGTGGGCGTGAACGCCCCCGGCACGCCGAACAGCACGACCTTCTTGCCGGCAAAGACGTCCGCGGTGGAAAGCTCCTTGGGGCCGTCCGCGGTGCTGGTCTTGAAGGTCACGTCCGGCAGCTTCTGGCCAACGGCGATGGTCATGCTTCACCTCTGATCGGGAAAGGGGTTGGGGAGGGGGGCGATCACGAACCGATAGCGGGTCGCGGCCGGTATGGCAATCGGCCTTCCGCTAGGGCAGGCGCATCGTCCCGGTGACGGCGCCCCTGTCGGTGACGAGCGTATAGGTCATTTCCTCGCGGGCCTTGCCGACGCGGGTCTCGACCGGCACGCGGAACTGCGCTCCGGCGGCGCCGTCCGCTTTCTCGGGCGTGCCGAGCGCCAGCGTCTCCGTGCCGGCGACGAAGAGGTCGAGCGCGCGGGCGCCGTCCGGCAGCGTCGCTTCCACCACCATGGCGTCGTCCCTGACCTCGACCACCCTGGCCGAGAAGCCGTTTCCCGCGGGGGCGGGCAGCGCCGCGAAGGCGCTGTCGACCACCGCGGCATGGTCCGGATCGTGGGTGCCGGAGCGCGGATCGAAGGAAAGCGTGGCCTGCACCGGAATGCAGATCGTCTCGCAGACGCCGAGGAAGACGCTGGCGTCGAGCCGGGTCGGCGCGTCCGCCTCGGGCAGGGTCAGCGTCAGCGCCAGCGACAGCGGCTCGTCGTAGCCCGCCCACAGCGCATAGCCGTCGTCGAAGCGGCGCGGCGTCGGAAAGCCGATCTCGACGCCGGCCTCCCTGCTGCCGGCCGAGGCCTCGAGCGTCGGCGGCACGCCGGATGCGCCGGGATCGAGCCAGTAGGTCTTCCAGCCCGGCTTGAGCCTGATTTCGAGCGCGCCGCGCAGATGGCCGGCCTCGTCGGGCGCGCCGCTGGTGACGATGCGGATCGAGCCGCCCTCGACGTGGTGCCAGCCGCTCGACCCGGCCTGCGCGCCGGAAGCGGACGCAAGCGCGAGGAGCAGGCAGGGCAGGAGGGGTGACTTTCGCATGGCGCGAATTTGGTCGTATCCGTGCGGTTTCGCAACCGTGTCCGGCGCCAAGTCCATCATCGGGCCATCATAATTACGTGAGGCCGGGGTGAGGTCGCGGCCATCACGAAAATCGTGCTTCGCGGTCCCCTTTTCTGCCGCGGGGAAACAGGCTAGCCTTTGTCCATGGACCTGCTGGGCAGAAAGAAAAGCGCCGTGCGCGGCGGCTTCCTCGACGACCAGTTCCTCATCGCCATGCCCGGGATGAAGGACGACCGCTTCGCGCGTTCGGTGATCTACATCTGCGCCCACAGCGAGGAGGGCGCGATGGGACTGATCATCAACCAGGCCCAGCAGCTTCTGTTCCCCGACCTTCTGGTCCAGCTCGGCATCGTCGACGAAAGCCAGGCGATCCGGCTGCCGGCGAAGGCGCGCGACCTCGTGGTGCGCCATGGCGGCCCGGTCGATCGCAGCCGCGGTTTCGTGCTGCACAGCGACGACTACATGGTCGAATCGTCGATGCCGATTTCCGACGAGGTGTGCCTGACCGCCACGGTCGACATCCTGCGGGCGATCTCGACCGGGCAGGGCCCGCGCCACGCGCTGATGGCGCTCGGCTATTCCGGCTGGGGCGCGGGGCAGCTCGAACACGAGATCGCCGAGAACGGCTGGCTGACCTGCCCGGCGAGCGTCGATCTCCTGTTCGACCCCGACATCGAGCGGAAATACGACCGCTTCCTCGCCTCGATCGGCATCGACCCCGCGCATCTGAGCATAGAGGCCGGCCACGCCTGACCCGGGCGTCGCAACCGGAAAAGCGCGCGCCGACCTCGCCGCCGTCATCCCGGACGACCGAGCGAAGCGAGGGAGAGCCGGGACCCATTGGCCGCAAGATCATCGGGCGCGGCCCGGTCCTTGCCCTGGCATGGCGGCGATGTCGCGAAAACCCGGCACCCGGCCGCGCCGCTCAAGGGAGCCCGGCTCGGCGGCCGCTTCGCAGGCCTCGCCGGGATGACGGCGACAGGCGTCCGGCGCTTTTGCCACGCCGGGCTCGTCCCTACGCCTTGACCAGCGGGAACTGCTCCTTCAGCAGCTTGAGTGCCGCGTCGGCCTGCACCGGCGGGCCGAACATGAAGCTCTGGACGTATTCGCAGCCCATCTGCCTCAATTCGAGCGCGTCGTTCTCGTCGGCCACACCTTCCGCCACCACCGACAGGCCGAGCTCGTGCGCCATGCCGACCATCGAGCGCAGGAGCACCGAGCGCTTGGGGCTGGTGTCATCGATGAAGCTCTTGTCGATCTTGATCGTGTCGAAGGGGAAGCGCGTGAGATAGGCGAGCGACGAGTAGCCGGTGCCGAAATCGTCGAGCGACAGGCCGATGCCGATCTGCTTCAGCTTGCCGAGGATGTGGGCCGACTGCTCGGGGTTGTCCATCACCAGCGATTCCGTCAGCTCCAGCCGGAAGCAGCGCGGCTTGATGTTGGCGCGCGCCACGACCGAGCGCACGTCGCTGACGAGGTCGCGGCGGTTCAGCTGCCGGCTCGACAGGTTGACGGAGACGGAAAGCGGCACCTCGCCGATCTGCTTCTGCCACATGGCGAGGTCGTCCGCCGCCTGCTGCATGGCGAAGAGGCCGAGCTGGACGATGAGGCCGCAGCTCTCGGCGACGGGGATGAAGTCGGAGGGCGGGATCGCGCCGCGCCGCGGATGCTCCCAGCGCAGGAGCGCCTCGAAGCCGGCGATGGAGCGGTCCTCGAGCCGCACGATGGGCTGGTAGGCGAGCCTGAGCTCTTGCCGCTCGACGGCGCGGCGCAGGTCGGATTCGAGCTGGAGCCGGTCGGTGCCGACGGAGCGGAAGGCCGGCCGGAACGGCTCGATGCGGTCGCCGCCGAAGCGCTTGGCCTGATGCATGGCGAGCTCGGCATCCTTGACCATGTCGCCGGCATTGGCCTGCGAGGCGGTCCACGACACGAGCCCCAGCGACGCCGACAGCACAATCTCGCGCTTGGCGAAGGTGATCGGCGCGTTGATCGCCTTCTTCATCGCCTCGGCGACGGCCGCGACGCGGGCCGGTTCCTGCTCCGACAAGAGCAGCATGGCGAACTGGTCGCCGCTGAAGCGCGCCAGCGAATCCTGCGGCTTCAGGAGCCGGTGCAGGCGGCGCGCGATGGTCAGCAGGATCGTGTCGCCGGCCGAGATGCCGAGGCCGTCATTGACCTGCTTGAAGCGGTCGATGTCGACGACGATGACGGTAGGCCGCACCTTCTCCTCGGCCTTGGCGATGGCGATGACGGCCTCCAGCCGGTCGAGGAACAGCTCGCGCGTCGGCAGGCCGGTGAGGTTGTCATGCACGGCGTCGTGCAGCAGCCGCTCCTCGGCCTTCTTCTGCTCGGTCACGTCGACCAGCGTGCCGACGCAGCGGATGATCTCGCCGTCCGAGCCGATGATCGGCCGCGCCTTGAGCGTGAACCAGTGGTAGTGGCCGTCGGCCCCGCGCATGCGGAACGACTGCGAGACGCGCCCGCGCCGGTGCTCGAGGATGACGTCGAGCGTGGTGCGGAAGGTGTCGCGGTCGTCGACATGCAGCGCCGGCAGCCAGTTGCGCGCCGGGCCGTGCAGGCTGCCCTGCGGCAGGCCGAGCTGGCGCGAGACGTCGGGCTTGGTGACGACGCGGTCGCGCAGCACGTCCCAGTCCCATACCGTGTCGCCCGAGCCGGTGACGGCGAGCGCCTGCCGCTCCATGTCGCTGAACAGGCCCTGATGCAGCGCGCCGCCGGCAAAGGCGTGCTGCATGACCGTGAAGCCGATCAGAAGGATGATGAGCACCAGCCCGCCGCCCAGCGCCGGCTGCGCGATGTCGTTGTCGAGCGCGCCGGTGACGGCCATCCACGAGCCGGCGAGCCACACGAGGATCATCAGCCAGCTCGGCACCAGCATGATGGCGCGGTCGTAGCCCTTGACCGACAGATAGGTGACGATGCCGATGCCGGCCGCCGCCGTCAGCGCGAAGGAGAAGCGCGCGATGCCCGACGCCACGGAAGGATCGAACAGGAGCACGCCCGAGAGCAGCAGCAGCGCCAGCACCCAGGTCGCCGCGCCGTAGCTGAAATGCAGGTGCCAGCGGTTGAGGTTGAGATAGGTGTAGAGGAAGACGACCAGCGTCGCGGCGAGCGCGATCTCGGTTCCGGCGCGCCATAGTCGCTCGCTGCCGGCGGTGATCTCCATCACCTGGTTCAGGAAGCCGAAGTCGATGCAGATATAGGCCAGCACCGCCCACGACAGCGCCGCCGTGGCCGGGAACATCGACGTGCCCTTGACCACGAACAGGATGGTCAGGAACAGCGCCAGCAGGCCGGCGATGCCGATGACGATGCCGCGGAACAGCGTGTAGGAGTTGATCGTGTCCTTGTAGGCCTCCGGCTCCCACAGATAGACCTGCGGCAGCCGCGGCGACGACAGCTCCGCGATGAAGGTGACGATCGAGCCGGGATTGAGCGTGACGAGGAAGATGTCGGCGTCGCGGCTGGCCTGCCGGTCGAGCGCGAAGCCTTCGCTCGGCGTGATCGCGGCGATGCGGTTCGAGCCGAGGTCCGGCCAGATCAGCCCCGAGCCGACGAGGCGGTAGTGCGGCGCGACGATCAGCCGGTCGAGCTGGCGGTCTGTGGTGTTGGCGAGCGCGAACACGGCCCAGTCGCCGCTGGAGCGCTCGTCGAGCGCCTCGACCTCGATGCGCCGCACGATGCCGTCGATGCCGGGCGCGGTCGAGACCTGGAAGTTCTGCCCCTGGTTGCGGTAGAGCTCGACGGCCCGCGACAGGTCGAGCGCCACGTCCTCGCGCGAGATCTTGATCGGCTCGATGGCCATCGCCGGCAGGGTCAACACCGCGAAGACCAGCGCCAGGAAAGCGCTTGCGAGCCGTCGCCCCGTTCGCTTCGTCGCCGTCAACCGCTCAGCCTCTCGTCTCGCTTCCGCCTTGCCGCTCGTCGCCGGCGATCCGGGCGTAGATGTAGTGATCCTGCCAGACCCCGTTGATCCGCAGGTAGGAGCGCAGAAGTCCTTCCCGCGTGAATCCGGCTTTTTCAAGCACGCGGATCGAACGCACGTTGCCCGGAATACAGGCCGCTTCGATGCGGTGCAACCTCATGGTGCCGAAGGCATGGGCGACGAGCGTGCGCACGGCGTCCTGCATGTAGCCGCGTCCGGCATGGCGTTCCCCGGTCCAATAGCCGATCTGGGCCGATTGCGACACGCCGTAGCGGATGTTGCCCATGGTGATGCCGCCGACCATCTGCCCCGTCGCTTTCTCGAAGATCAGGTAGGCGAGTGCCGTTCCGGCGACGAAATCCTCGCGATAGCGCCGCAGGCGCCGCCGCCAGCCCTCGCGGTCGAGCTCGTTGTCGGACCAGCGCGGCTCCCACGGTTCGAGGAAGGCGCGGCTTTCGCGACGAAGCGCGGCCCATTCGAGATAGTCGGACGACCGGGGCGCGCGGAGGATGACCCGCTCGCCCTTCAGCGCCTGCGGCTCGCGGCGAAAGAAGGGGAGCGCGAGCATGTCCCGTAAGGGTCAGACGGCGAGCTTGTGCTGCGCCGGCGCGAGGCCGGAGAGGCTGTCGCCGATGGCCTCGAAGGCCGGCAGCGCCGAGACCGGGCCGATCGCCGCCACGGTCGGCCGCGTCGAGAACAGGCGCGAGGACAGGTCGGTCAGGCGCTCGACGGTGAGCTTCGACAGCCGGTCCACCAGCTCCTCGGTGGTGATGGGGCGGCCGAACAGCAGCATCTGCCGCGCGATCTGCGAGGCGCGGCTGGCCGCGCTCTCGTGCGACATCATCAGGCCGGCGCGATACTGCGCGCGGGCGCGGTTGAGCTCCTCCTGGGTGATGTCCTCGCCGGCGCGGCGCAACTCGCCGACGACGACCGGCACCAGCCGCGCGATGTCCTCCTTGCCGGTGGCGGCATGGATGCCGAAGACGCCGGTGTCGGAAAAGCCCCAGTGGAAGGCATAGACGGAGTAGCACAGGCCGCGCTTCTCGCGGAC
>JACZJD010000461.1 GCA_014860725.1 Aquamicrobium sp. | reverse complement strand
GGCCATTTCTTCGGGCGTTGCAAAATTCTGCGCCCGTGCCTTGAACCGACCTGCCCCGGTTCCCATGTAAAATCGCCTGCGGACAATTTCCGGCTTCGGGCGATGTGCGGCGTGGATGACGCCGCATTTTCATAAGAGTGGGACGACAACATGGAAATTTTCACGCCCGAGGGCTTCACCGCCCTTCTGCAGGTGATTGCCATCGACCTTGTGCTTGCCGGCGACAATGCGGTGGTGATCGGCCTTGCCGCCGCCGGCCTGCCGGCCAACCAGCGCGCCAAGGCCATCCTCATCGGCATCATCGCCGCCACCGTGCTGCGCATCGCCTTCGCCTCCGTCACGGTTCAGCTCCTCAACATCATCGGCCTGCTTCTGGTCGGCGGCCTGCTGCTCCTATGGGTGTGCTGGAAGATGTGGCGCGAACTGCGCACGCCGCATCACGAGGTCCACGCCGCGCAGGAAGCACTGGCCGACGAGGACCTCGACAAGAGCGGCGGCATCGCCGAGGGCGCGCCGCGCAAGACGCTGAAGCAGGCGGCGATCCAGATCATCATCGCCGACGTGTCGATGTCGCTCGACAACGTGCTCGCCGTGGCGGGCGCGGCGCGCGACCATCCGACCGTCCTCGTCATCGGTCTCGCGCTGTCCATCGCGCTGATGGGCATTGCCGCCACCTTCATCGCCCGCCTGCTCGAGAAGCACCGCTGGATCGCCTATGTCGGCCTGCTGATCATCCTCTACGTGGCGCTGGAGATGATCTATCGCGGCTCGATGGAGGTCTGGCCCGCGGTCGCAGCCGGCCTGTAACACCCGGCCGCGCCGGAACAGGAAAGCCCGCCGCTTGCCGAAGCGGCGGGCTTTTTCTTGCCTTGTCGGCCGGGGCCCGCGAGGCTTGCGCCTGGCGCGAACCGAAGACGCGGACACCGAAGACCCGGGCAAGGAAAGGGGCGGTCGCCCGCCCCCTTCGTTCGTCATCCTTGCCGGCCGAAGCCCTTGCTCAGCCGCCGAACGCCTTGTCGGTGACGGCGTGGGTCCACGCGCCCTCCGGCTTCTTCGAGATCACCGGGTCGTCGCCGCCGGTCAGCAGCGTCTCGACGGTGCGCTCGAAGTCGGCCGGGTCGAGCGCGCCGTTGGAGCCGGCCGTCAGCTTCGCCACCTCGCCCATCATGCGCTTCTGGTGGTGCTCCTGCTGCGCGCCGGTCTCGTCGTTCTCCAGCACGATCTCGGCCGCCTCGTCCGGGTTCTCCTCGGCATATTTCCAGCCCTTCATCGAGGCGCGCACGAAGCGGGCCATCCTGTCGACGAAGGCCTCGTCGGCGAGGTTCTGCTCCAGCACGTAGAGGCCGTCCTCCAGCGTGGCGACGCCCTGGTCCTCGTACTTGAAGGTGATGAGGTCGTCCTCGGCGATGCCGGCGTCGATGACCTGCCAGTATTCATTGTAGGTCATGACCGAGATGCAGTCGGCCTGCTTCTGGAGCAGCGGATCGACGTTGAAGCCCTGCTTGAGCACGGTGACGCCGTCCGCCCCGCCCTGGGTGGAGATGCCGAGCTTGCTCATCCAGTTCATGAACGGATACTCGTTGCCGAAGAACCAGACGCCGAGCGTCCGGCCCTTGAAGTCCTCGGGGCCGGTGATGCCGGTCTCCTTGAGGCAGGTCAGCATCATGCCCGACGACTTGAAGGGCTGGGCGATGTTGACGAGCGGCACGCCGCGCTCGCGCGTGGCGAGAGCGGCCGGCATCCACTCCACGATGACGTCGGCGCCGCCGCCGGCGATCACCTGCGGCGGGGCGATGTCGGGCCCGCCGGGCTTGATCTCGACGTCGAGGTTCTCCTCCTCGTAGAAGCCCTTGTCCTTGGCGACGTAGTAGCCGGCGAACTGCGCCTGCGTCACCCATTTGAGCTGCAGCGTGACCTTGTCCGCGGCAAAAGCCTGAAACGCGGCCAGCGACATCGCGCCGGCGAGAAATGCAACTGCTGTTGTTTTCATTGTTTTCACCCTCTGAAGTGCGCCTATCCACCGCGGACAGACGGATGCCAGAACGTCACGGCCCTCTCGGCGAGGGACACGACGCCATAGAAGACGGAGCCTGCGAGCGCGGCGACCGCGATCTCCGCCCAGACCATGTCGACATTCATCCGCCCGACCTCGGTCGAGATGCGGAAGCCCATGCCGACGATGGGCGTGCCGAAGAACTCTGCCACGATGGCGCCGATGAGGGCCAGCGTCGAGTTGATCTTCAGCGCGTTGAAGATGAAGGGCGCGGCGGCCGGCAGGCGCAGCTTGAACAGCGTCTGCCAGTAGCTCGCCGCATAGGTGCGCATCAGGTCGCGGTCGATCGACGACGACACGCTGAGCCCCTGCACCGTGTTCACCAGCATCGGGAAGAAGGTCATGATGATGACCACCGCCGCCTTGGACGGCCAGTCGAAGCCGAACCACATCACCATGATCGGCGCGACGCCGATGATCGGCAGCGCCGAGACGAAATTGCCGAGCGGCAGCAGCCCGCGCTGCAGGAACGGCGAGCGGTCGATGAGGATGGCGACGACGAAGCCCGCGCCGCAGCCGAGCGCGTAGCCGATCAGCACCGCCTTGAGGAAGGTCTGCTGGAAATCGGCCCACAGGATCGGCACCGAGCCGACGATTCGCGCCCAGATCATCGACGGCGGCGGCAGCAGCACCGACGGGATCTGGAAGCCGCGCACGATGCCTTCCCACATCACCAGCACGGCGATGCCGAACACGGTCGGTACCGCGATGCCGATCGCGCGCCGCAGCGCGGCCGAGCGCGGGTTCTGCCGCACCAGCCATTCGTTGAACGCCCAGGCCACGGCCCAGAACAGGAGCGCGAGCAGGAACGGCGTCCTCATTGCACCATCCCCATGCGTTTGAGCACCATGCGGTGGCCGATGCCGACGACGGCGACGAGGACGGCGGCGAGCGCGGCCGCCATGAACAGCGCCGACCAGATCTGCACGGTCTGGCCGTAATAGGAGCCGGCGAGGAGCCGCGCGCCGAGGCCGGCCACCGCGCCGGTCGGCAATTCGCCGACGATGGCGCCGACGAGGCTGATGGCGACGGCCACCTTCAGCGAGGTGAAGAGATAGGGCATGGCCGAGGGCCAGCGCAGCTTCCAGAAGGTCTGGACGGCACTTGCGTTGTAGGTGCGCATCAGGTCGAGCTGGATGACCTCTGGGCTTCTCAGCCCCTTGACCATGCCGACCACGACCGGGAAGAACGACAGATAGGTCGAGATCAGCGCCTTGGGCAGAAGACCGGTCAGGCCGACGGCGTTGAGCACCACGATGATCATCGGCGCGATGGCGAGGATGGGGATGGTCTGGCTCGCCACCACCCACGGCATCACCGACTTGTCCATCGCCCGGTTGTGGACGATGAAGACGGCGAGCAGGATGCCGAGCAAGGTGCCGAGCGCGAAGCCGACGAGCGTCGAGGACAGCGTGATCCACGCATGGTAGAGGAGGCTGCGCCGCGAGGTCGGCGCGATCTCCACCGTCGTGCGCCACATCTCGGCGAAGACCTGATGCGGGCTCGGCAGCACCGGCCGGTCCTGCGCCAGCGTGTCGCGCACGAGGTCGGCGAAGGTCCATTCGGCGCCCGCACGCTCGTAGACGCCGAGCTGCCACGGCATGTTGAGCCAGACGGCGAAGCCGTACCACAGCGCCACGATGGCCGCGACGACGATCAGGATCGGCAGCGCGTTGCCGGCGGCAAGGCGGGAAAGGATGCCGTCGCGCCCCGCCCCGCCCGCAGCGATGGTGCCGGCCGCGCTAGTCGTCATAGCTGTGCCCCGACCTCAGGCCGTCGCGGACGCGCGCGGCGATGGAAAGGAATTCGGGCGTTTCGCGGATGTCGAGCGGCCGCTCGCGCGGCAGGGTCGAGTGGATGACGTCCGTCACCCTTCCGGGGCGCGGCGACATGACCACGATCTTGGTCGAGAGGTAGACGGCTTCCGGGATCGAGTGGGTGACGAAGCAGATCGTCTTCTTCGTCCGCGCCCACAGCTCCAGCAGCTGCTCGTTGAGATGGTCGCGCACGATCTCGTCGAGCGCGCCGAACGGCTCGTCCATCAGCAGAAGGTCGGCGTCGAAGGCGAGCGCACGGGCGATGGAGGCGCGCTGCTGCATGCCGCCGGAAAGCTGCCACGGGAACTTCTTCTCGAAGCCGGCGAGGTTGACGAGCGCGAGCGTGCGGGCGATCCGCGCCTCGATCTCGGGCCGGGGATAGCCCATGATCTCAAGCGGCAGCGCGACGTTGCGCTCGATGGTGCGCCACGGGAACAAGCCCGCGGCCTGGAACACGTAGCCGTAGGAGCGCGCCTCGCGCGCCGCCCGCGGCGACAGGCCGTTGACGAGGATCGACCCTTCGGTCGGCTGCTCGAGGTCGGCGATCGCACGCAGGAAGGTGGTCTTGCCGCAGCCCGAGGGGCCGATGAAGGAGACGAACTCGCCCCGGTCGATGGTCAGGTTGACGTTGGAAAGCGCATTCACCGGGCCGTCATTGGTCGCGAAGGTGAGGCCGAGGCCGGAGGCCTCGATCACCGGAGCGGCTGTTCTGACGGCTGGCTCGATCTGGCTGGCGGGTGCGTTCATGGGCCGGACGTCAAACCCCGCTTGCCGGAATGCCGGTGCGCTCGACCTTGCGCGGCGCCACGACCTCCTTCCACGTCGACAGCGCCCGGTTGACCGCCATGTGCGGCTCGCGCGCCACAAACCGGCCGTGGCCGGGTTTCGCCTCGACCTTGCCTTCCTCGACCACGGGTTCGCCGCGGGTAAAGACGAAGCGCGGCAGGCCCTTGACCTCGACGCCCTCGAACACGTTGTAGTCGATGACCGACTGCTGCGACTTCGCGGAGATGGTCTTCCTGCGCTCGGGGTCCCAGACGACGATGTCGGCGTCCGCGCCTTCGAGGATCGCGCCCTTTTTCGGGTACATGTTCAGGATCTTGGCGATGTTGGTCGAGGTGACGGCGACGAACTCGTTCGGCGTCAGCCGGCCGGTGTTGACGCCGTAGGTCCACAGCACCGGCAGACGGTCCTCCAGACCGCCGGTGCCGTTCGGGATCTTCGTGAAGTCGCCGACGCCGAAGCGCTTCTGGTCGGTGGTGAAGGCGCAATGGTCGGTCGCGACCACCTGCAACGAGCCGGCGGCGAGCCCGGCCCACAGCGAGTCCTGATGCAGCTTGGAACGGAAGGGCGGGCTCATGACGCGGCGGGCGGCATGGTCCCAGTCCTTGTCGAAATATTCGCTCTCGTCGAGCACGAGGTGCTGGATCAGCGGC
>JACZJD010000460.1 GCA_014860725.1 Aquamicrobium sp. | reverse complement strand
CCGTGCGCCGTTCCTTGCCCTTGATCGCCTCGACGCCGACGGCGCGGCCGTCCTCGACGAGGATGCGCGCCACCTGCGCGTGCGTCTCGACATGGAGGTTGGCGCGCTTGCCCATATGCGGGAAGAGATAGGCGCGCGCCGCGCTCCAGCGCTCGCCGTCCTTCTGCGTCACCTGATAGATGCCGACGCCCTCCTGCTCGGCGCCGTTGAAGTCGTCGGTCACGGGCAGGCCGGTCTGGCGTGCGGCTTCGAGGATGCGGTCGTGGAACGGGTTGTGCGTCCTCAGGTCGCTGACGAAGAGCGGCCCGTCGCGGCCGTGCCACTCGTTGTCGAAGCGCTCGTTGCGCTCGCTGAGCCTGAAATAGGGCAGCACGTCGGCGAACGACCAGCCGCGATTGCCGAGCGCCGCCCAGTGGTCGTAGTCGCTAGGGTGGCCACGCGCATAGATCATGGCGTTGATGCCCGACGAGCCGCCGAGCATCCGGCCGCGCGGCTGGTAGCCCCTGCGGCCGTTGAGACCCGGCTGCGGCACGGTCTCGAACGCCCAGTTGTTGAGCCTGGTCGGCAGCATCGCCACCGCGCCGATCGGCACGTTGACGAAGCCGCTGTTGCCGCCGCCGCCCGCCTCCAGCAGGCATACGGTCGCAGACGGGTCCTCGCTCAGCCGGCCGGCGAGCACGCTGCCGGCCGAGCCGCCGCCCACGATCACATAATCGAACGCCGCTTCCATCTCCCCTCCCCCCGGCTGCAAGCCGTCAGGTGACGCGCTTGAGCAGCCCCAGAATCCGCTCGAACGTCCGGCCGTAGGGCGGCCTGAACAGGAATATGCCGTTCAGCTTCGACTGATGGAAGACGGGCTTGAGCTTGGAGAAGGTGTTGAAGCCCCATTCGCCGTGATAGGCGCCCATGCCGCTCGCGCCGACGCCGCCGAAGGGCTGGTCCTCCTGCCCGATATGCCACAGGCAGTCGTTGACGGTGACGCCGCCCGAGAGCGTCTCGCGCAGGATGCGCTCGCGGTTCGCGGCATCCTGGCCGAACCAGTAGAGCGCCAGTGGATGGTCGCCGGCCCGCACGCGGGAAATCGCCTCGTCCACCCCGTCATATTCGAGGATCGGCAGCACCGGGCCGAAGATCTCCTCGCGCATCAGCCGCGTATCGAGCGGCGGCTCGATGACGACGGTCGGCGCGAGCTTGCGCGTCTCGTTGCTCTCGAAGCGCTCGTTGGCCGGGTTGATCTCGATGACGCGCGCGCCGGCGTCGCGGGCCTCGTCGACCAGCTCGACCAGCCGCGCGCGATGGCGCTGGCTGATGATCGCCGTGTAGTCGGGATTGTTCACCAGCGACGGATACATCTTGGCGACCGCGGCCGAGAACTTGCCGGCGACGGTGTCGGCCTGCCCCTTTGGCACCAGGAGATAGTCGGGCGCGATGCAGGTTTGCCCGGCGTTGAGCAGCTTGCCGAAGGCGATGCGGCCGATGGAGAGGTCGAGGTCGCAGGACGGATCGAGGATCGCCGGCGACTTGCCGCCGAGCTCCAGCGTCACCGGGGTGAGGTTGGCGGCCGCCGCCTGCGCGACGATGCGTCCGACCGCGGTCGAGCCGGTGAAGAAGAGATGGTCGAACGGCAGCGCCGTGAACGCCTTGCCCGTCTCGGCGTCGCCGGTGACGACGCAGACCTCGTCGGGGTCGAACGCCCTGGAGACGAGCTGGTCGAGCAGGGCGGAGAAGGCGGGCGTCAGCTCCGAGGGCTTCATCATCACCCGGTTGCCGGCGGCAAGCGCTGCGAGCGCCGGGGCGATCGCGAGCTGGAACGGGTAGTTCCACGGCGAGACGATGCCGACGACGCCGAGCGGCTGCGGCATCAGCCGGTTGTAGCCCGGCCGGAAATGCAGGCCCGTCGGCACGCTCCGGGTGCGCATCCAGCGCTTCAGGTGCGACTTCGCATGGCGGATGCCGGCGCGCACGACGAACAGCTCCGCGAGCCGCGTCTCCTGCGAGGCACGGCCGGAAAAGTCGGCGTCGATGGCGCGCACGATCGCCGCCTCGTTGGCGTCGGTCAGCGCCAGCAGCCGGTCGAGCCGCGACAGGCGCGCCTCCGGCGTCGGGCACGGCTCCTTGAGGAAAGCCTGCCGCTGCGCCTCGAACCGCTCGGCGATGATGGCGGGCGACGTGTTCTCCATGACGACTTTCCTTCCGGTGAAACGATCGGCAGGCGGCGCTTCCGCCATGCATGTCCCCGCTGGCAGGACCCACACCGACAGGAGATAGCGACCGGCCGGCCCCGGCGCAACGTCTCGGGGGTGGGGGAACGGCTGGCGCCGCCGTCCACGGAATGTCCGACCTCGTCGGACAGCGGCGCGGCATCCTCCGCGCAGAAGCTCATGCCTGCAACGCGCATATCGTCGCCGCACCTCCCCTGCGGAGAACCCGCCCACGCCCGGCGCTCAGGCTCGCCGGGCATGGGCGGTCGCCGCTGCGGCACAATACGGAACAGCGAAGGCCGGACATGCTCCGCGGCGGCGCGCGGCCCTGGGGGATGCCGGAGGATCAGCCCCCCTCACCTCCGGCTTTCCGCCTCAGGACCGTTGCCAGAAGCTAGCGATCCCCACGGGCGCCACCTATATTAGCAGAAGACAAAAAACCGATAATCGAGGACATTCCTCCGGGAGGGGCGCCATGTCGGCCCGCGACTGCGAACGCAGCATCACGAGCATGCGTCTGATGGCCGAGCTGGGCGCCGCGCATGGCCTTTCCGTGCGCGCCTGCCTTGCCGGCACGGGCGTGCGCGAGCGCGACCTCGAGGATGCCGCAGCCCTCGTCGCGCCCGAGCAGGAGCTGAGGCTGACCCGCAATCTCGTCACCCATCTCGGCCCGGTGCCGGCGCTGGGGATCGAGGCGGGCCTGCGCTATCACTTCACAGCCTTCGGCATGCTCGGCCTCGCCATGGCCGCCAGCCCGGACGCGCGCGGCGCGCTCGAGATCGCGCTGCGCTACTTCAACCTGACCTTCGCCTTCACCGACTTCCAGGTCGCCGAGGCCGCCGACGAGACCTGCGTGACGCTCGACGACCGCTTCGTGCCGCCCGACCTGAGGCGCTTCATCGTCGAGCGCGACGTCGCCGCCCTCGTCTGCGTCCAGCGCGACCTCTGCCCGGATTTTCCGATCCTGCGGGACATCGATTTCGCGCTGCCGCCGCCCGGCAACGAGCGGCGATACGAGGCGCTGCTCGGCCTGCGGCCGTCCTTCGGGGCGGCGAGGTCGGTGATCCGGCTGAACAGCGCCGCCCTCAGGCGGCCCCTGCCGCAGGCCAACGCCATCGCCCGCAAGGCGGCGGAGGACCAGTGCCGCCTGCTCCTCGACAGGCGGCGCGCCCGCTCCGGCCTTGCGCTCAGAATCCGCGAGAGGCTGCTGCGCGAGAATGCCGGCATGCCGGACATGGAGACGGTGGCGCGCGATCTGTGCATGACGCCGCGCACGCTTCGCCGGCGGCTCGACGGCGAGGGCACGACCTTCTCCACCATCAGGGACGAGGTGCGCCTGGCGCTGGCGGAAGAGCTGCTGTCGATGACGGAGCTGTCGATCGCCGAAATCTCGAACCGGCTCGGCTACGCCGATCCGACCAGCTTCACCAATGCCTTCAAGGGCTGGAAGGACGGCGCGACGCCGCTCGCCTGGCGCAAGCACGCGGAAAACGCTGCCGCCGCCACGCCCCCGGAGCGCAAGACGGCGGAGACGGCGTGACGAGCAGCGCCCCAAGCTCCCCCGAATGAAGAAGCCCGCCGTTTCTCGAAACGGCGGGCCTCGCATTCATGCCTGCTTCGAAGCGGTCAGCGCAACTCGCGCCGCAGGATCTTGCCGACATTGGTCTTGGGCAGATCGGTGCGGAACTCGACATGCTTCGGCCGCTTGTAGGCGGTCAGCTTGTCCTTGCAGAAGTCGATGATTTCCTTCTCGGTCAGGTTCGGGTCCTTCTTGACCACGAACACCTTCGGCACCTCGCCGGACTTCTCGTCCGGCACGCCGATGGCCGCCACCTCCAGCACGCCGGGATGCATGGCGATCACGTCCTCGATCTCGTTCGGATAGACGTTGAAGCCCGAGACGAGGATCATGTCCTTCTTGCGGTCGACGATCTTGACGAAGCCCTCGTCGTTCATGAAGCCCATGTCGCCCGACTTGAAGAAGCCGTCGGCGGTCATGACCTTGGCGGTCTCGTCGGGCCGGTTCCAGTAGCCGGCCATCACCTGCGGCCCGCGGATGCAGATCTCGCCGACCTCGCCCAGCGGCAGGTCCTTGCCGTCCTCGTCGCGGATGACGATGTCGGTCGACGGGATCGGCAGGCCGATGGTGCCGGTGAAGGCGTCGGCGTCGAAGCGGTTGGCGGTCGCCACCGGCGAGGTTTCCGACAGGCCGTAGCCCTCGGAGATGATGATGCCGGTCAGCTTCTGCCAGCGGTCGGCCACGGCGCGCTGCACCGCCATGCCGCCGCCGAAGGTGAGCAGAAGCGGCTTGAAGTCGAGCTTCTGGAAGTCCTCGTTGTTCAGGAGCGCGTTGAACAGCGTGTTCAAGCCAGGGAAGACGTTGACCGGATACTTCGCCAGCTCCTTGACGAAGCCCGGAATGTCGCGCGGGTTGGGGATCAGGATGTTCTGCGCCCCCTGCTGCATGCCCATCAGCGCGTTCACGGTCAGCGCGTAGATGTGGTAGAGCGGCAGCGCGCAGACATAGGTCAGCTCCGCCGGGCGCGGCTTCTTGACGAAGGCGCTTTCCACCCACAGCGCGTTCTGCGCCACGTTGGCGAGCACGTTGCGATGAAGCAGCATCGCGCCCTTCGAGACGCCGGTGGTGCCGCCCGTATACTGCAGGAACGCCACGTCATCGAGATTGACGTCGACCTTGGCCAGCGTCTTCGCCCGGCCCTCCTTCATCGCGTCGTTGAACTTGACGTGGCCGGGCAGCGACCAGGCGGGCACGAGCTTCTTCACCCGCCGCACCACCAGGTTGACGATCAGGCCCTTGAGCCCGAGCATGTCGCCCATGGCCGCGACGACGACGTGCTTCACCGGCGTGTTGGGGAGCACGGTCTGCAGTGTCGTCGCGAAGTTCTCGAGGATGACGATCGCCTCGGCGCCGGCGTCCTTGAGCTGGTGCTCCAGCTCGCGCGGCGTGTAGAGCGGGTTGACGTTGACGACGGTGTAGCCGGCGCGCAGCACGCCCATCAGCGCCACCGGATATTGCAGCACGTTCGGCATCATCAGCGCGACGCGCGCGCCTTTCTTCAGCCCGCGCGCCTGCAGGAACGCGCCGAAATGGCGGGAAAGCTCCTCCAGCTCCCTGAAGGTGACGGTCTTGCCCATGCAGGTGAAGGCCGCCCGCGGGCCGTAGGTCTCGCACGACTTCACCATCATGTCGCCGATCGAGGCATATTCGATCGGGCCGATTTCCGGCTTCACCACGCTCGGATAGCTGGCAAGCCAGGGCCGCGCGATGTCTGCTGTCTTGTCTTTTGACTTGGCCAAGGTGATCCCTCCCTCGATGTTGCCGGCAGCGCCGCTTTCCGGGGTTAGTCTTCGCTAGATTTCATCTACGGCGGCAGCCTGCCCGGCGCAAGCGCCGCCGCCGGCCTCACGACTGGCCGTAGCCTGCGTGCCCCTCCATGAACTCGATCTCCTCCCTTGTGCTTTCCCGCCCCAGCGGGCGGTTACGGTGCGGGAAGCGGCCGAACCGGGCCACTATGTCGCGGTGCTCGATGGCGTATTTCAGCCCCTCGCCCTCGCCGATCTCGCGGAAGAGATCGACGCAGCGCTCCTGATCCGCGAGGATTTCGGAGTGCATGAACGGCATGTAGTAGAACGGCCGCGCCGCCGGCTCGACCTCGCGGTCCCAGCCGCGCTCGACGGCGAGCCGGGCGATACCGGCGGCGAGATCGTCCGTGACGAAGGCAGCCGCGCTGCCCCTGAACATGTTGCGCGGGAACTGGTCGAAGACGATGACGGCGGCGAGCGCCGTGCGCGCGTCGCCGACCGCCTTCTCGTCGAAGCCGGCCTTCAGCCGCTCGTAGAGCGGCAGGAAGCGCGAGCTGACCTTCTCGTCCAGTTCCTTCCCGCCGGAGAACCAGTCCTCGTAGGTCAGCTCCCCGAACCAGAAGTCCAAGACCTCGTCCACCCAGCCGGCTTCGATCTTTTCCATCACCTCACCCGAGAGCCTTACTCGACATTGGAGATGTCGGGCACCGAGTCGAGCAGCATGCGCGTGTAGTCCGCCTTCGGATGGTCGAAGATTTCGTCCACGGGCCCCTGCTCCACCAGAACGCCATTGTGCATCACCCCCACATCGTCGGCCATCTGGCGCACGACCGCAAGGTTGTGGCTGATGAGAAGATAGGTGAGGTTGTATTCGTCCTGAAGCGCGCGCATCAGGTCGAGCACCTGCGCCTGCACCGACACGTCGAGCGCGGAGGTCGGCTCGTCGCAGACGATGAACTCCGGCTGGCTGGAAAGGGCCCGCGCGATGGCGATGCGCTGGCGCTGGCCGCCCGAGAACTCGTGCGGGAACTTGCGCATCGAGATCGGATCGAGCCGCACCTTCTCCAGAAGGTCGGCCACCCGGTCGCGGATTTCGCCCTTGCTCTCGGCCAGCTTCAGCGCCCGGATCGGCTCGGCGATGATGTCGCCGACCCGCCAGCGCGGGTTGAGGCTGGCATAGGGGTCCTGGAAGATCATCTGCACCCGCTGGCGGCGCTTGCTCGTCGCCGCCTGCCCGGCCCAGATGTCGTCGCCCTCGAGCAGCACCCTGCCCGAGGTCGGCGGGATCAGGCCGACGAGCATGCGCGCGCAGGTCGACTTGCCGGAGCCGGACTCGCCGACCAGCCCGTAGGTCGAGCCCTTGCGGATCTCGAACGACACGTCCTGCACCGCCTTGACCACCTTGCGCCCGGAGCGCCTCAGCACCCGGTCGAGGAAGGACCGCGACAGGTCGAACTCGCGCGTCAGCTTCTCCACCTTCATGATCGGCGTCGCCGCCGGCGGCACGACGTGGCGGCGCGTCTCGTCGCGGATCGACGGGATCGCGTCGATCAGCCGGATCGTGTAGTCCTCCTTCGGGCGCTTGATGATGTCGGCGACCGAGCCGGTCTCGACGATCTTGCCCTTGTTCATCACGATCATGCGGTCGGCGGTCTCGGCGATCACGCCCATGTCGTGCGTGACCAGCATCACCGCAGCACCCCGGCTCTCGCACAGCTCCTTCAGCACCTTGATGATCTGCGCCTGCACCGACACGTCGAGCGCCGAGGTCGGCTCGTCGGCGATGATCAGCTCCGGCTCGGCCGCCAGCGCCAGCGCGATGACGACGCGCTGGCGCATGCCGCCCGAGAACTGGTGCGGATAGCTGTCCATCCGGTCGGCCGGCGCCGGGATGCCGGCCTCGCCCAGGAGGTCGATGGCCCGCTTGCGCGCCTGCGCCGGCGACAGCGGCAGGTGCCTGCGGATCGTCTCCACGAGCTGATGGCCGATGGTGTAGAGCGGGTTGAGCGAGGTCAGCGGGTCTTGGAAGACCATGCCGATGCGCCGGCCGCGGATCTTCATCATCTCCTCGGGCGGCAGGTTGTCGATGCGCTTGCCCTTGAGGAAGATCTGGCCGCCGGCGATGTGGCCGGGCGGCTCGATCAGGCCGATGATGGCGGCGCCCGTCATCGACTTGCCCGCGCCGGACTCGCCCACCACGCCCAGGATCTCGCCCGGCATGATGTCGAAGGAGACGTCGTCGACCGCGGTGAACAGGCCCCGCCGCAGCGGGAACTCGACCACCAGGTTGCGTACGGAAATGATCGGCTCCGTCATCAGCGCAACCTCGGGTTGAGCGCATCGCGCAGCCAGTCGCCGAGCAGGTTGACGGCGAGCGCGAGCAGAACGAGCGTGACGGCGGGGAAGAACAGGATCCACCACTCGCCGGAGAACAGGAACTGCTGGCCGATGCGGATCAGCGTTCCGAGCGACGGCTGGGTCGGCGGCACGCCGACGCCGAGGAAGGACAGCGTCGCCTCCTCGATGATGGCGAGCGCCAGCCCGATGGTGCCGATGACCAGCACCGGGCCGACCACGTTGGGCAGGATGTGCCGCACCAGGATGCGCAGCGGATGCACGCCCATGATGCGCGCGGCCGACACGTAGTCCTTCTGTCGCTCGACCATGGTGGCGCCGCGCACGGTGCGCGCGAACTGCGCCCAGTTCGACAGGCCGATCGCCACGATCAGCACCCAGATCGCCATGCTCTCGTGCCGGCTCGGCGGAATGACGCCGCGCGCGATGCCGAAGATCAGCAGCGCGATCAGGATCGCCGGGAAGGAGAGCTGGATATCGGCGATGCGCATGATCACCGCGTCGGTCATGCCGCCGCGATAGCCCGCGGTCAGCCCGAGCGACACGCCCAGCACGATGGCGAACAGCGTCGCCGAGACGCCGACGAACAGCGACACGCGGCTGCCGTAGAGGATGGTCGACAGAACGTCGCGGCCCTGATGGTCGGACCCGAGCACGAAGTAGTTGCCGGCCATCGATTCCGACATCGGCGGCGTGAAGCCGTCCATCAGGTTGAGGCTCGCCGGATTGAACGGATCGTAGGGCGCGATCCACGGCGCGAACACCGCCGCGCCGACCATGAGCAGCGTCACCACGGCGGCGACGATGGTGACCGGGGAGCGGCGGAACGAGAAGAAGACGTCTGAATCCCAGACGCGGCGGAAGAAGGAGCGCGGTGGCGCCACCGCCGTTACGGGAGGTGTGGTCTGAACTGAGGACATGGTCATTTCCCCGCGCCGATGCCGTGCACCCGAAGGCGCGGATCGACGGCGTAATAGAGGATGTCGACGATCAGGTTGATGACGACGAAGACGAAGGCGATGAACATCAGGTAGGCGGCCATCACCGGCACGTCGGCCACCTGGACCGAGTTGATGAACAGCGAGCCGACCCCCGGCCACTGGAACACCGTTTCCGTCACGATGGAGAAGGCGATGACCGAGCCGAGCTGAAGGCCGGTGATCGTGATCACGGGCACCATCGTGTTCTTCAGCGCGTGGCCGAAATTGATCGCCCGCTTGGAGAGCCCGCGCGCGCGGGCGAAGCGGATGTAGTCCTGCCGCAGCACCTCCAGCATCTCGGCCCTGACGAGCCGCATGATGAGGGTGAGCTGGAACAGCGACAGCGTGATCGCCGGCAGGATCAGCGAGCGTCGGCCGGACTCCGTGAGCAGCCCGGTGCGCCACCAGCCGAGATCGGTCACCCCGCCGCGCCCGAAGGAGGGCAGCCATTGCAGCTCGACGGCGAAGACGTAGATCAGGCCGATGCCGATGAGGAAGGTCGGCAGCGACACGCCGACCAGCGACAGCGTCATGATGACGCCCGTGGCGAAGGTCTTCGGCCGCAGCGCCGTGAACACGCCGAGCACCACGCCGAAGACCAGCGCGATCATCGCCGAGGCGAAGGCGAGCTCGATCGTCGCCGGCAGGCGGCTGACGATGAGCTCGGTCACCGGCTGCTGCAGCCGGTAGGAGATGCCGAACTCGCCCTGCAGCGCATTGCCGATGAAGCGGACGAACTGGATGTAGAACGGATCGTTGAGGCCGAGCCTCTGGCGCAGCTCCTCGATGTCGGAGATGCGCGATTCCTGGCCCACCAGGTTGGCGACCGGGTCGCCGACGAAGCGGAACAGCATGAACGAGATGAGCGCGACAACCAGCATCACGATGAATGACTGGGCGAGCCGTCGCAGGATGAAGGCAAGCATGGCTTTTTTCCCCGCATGGGCGCGAACGCCCGCAAGCGTCCGGATCGGCAGGCATCCTCAGGGATGCCGGGCGCGACCTACCTGTTTCTTCTGCATTTCCTCGCGAAACGCCGCGATGCACTGTCCCGGGCCGGGGTCCGAACCGCCATCCTTCCCGCGTCGGACCTGCGGGAAGCCGGCTGAAATCGCACCCCGGACATGCCGCCTTCCGAAAGGGAGGGCGGAAACGTCCTGGCCGGAAATCACTCTATGCAAACGGGGCCGCATGGCAATGCCATGCAGCCGGAAGCACGGTTCGCAAGGAAACGCCATCGAAAACGGCTTGCTGCGCCGAATTCACGCAGCAAGCCGGTTCAGGTCTCCGCCGTTACTGGTTGAACGTGACTTCGTTCAGCAGCGGCTGGTTCTCGGGATGGACCGCCAGCGTGAGGTTGTCCTTCATCGCATAGGCCAGAACCTGGTTGTGGATCGGCAGAAGCACGCGGTCTTCCTTCACCACCTTCCAGATCTCGGCGACGGTCGCGTTGCGCTTGTCGAGATCGACCTCGGTGCCGAGCGAGACGATCTTCGCGTCGATCTCGGGGTTGGAGTAGAGGCCGACATTGTAGGCGCCGTACTTGCCGTCCTTGGTGTGGACCAGATCGTTGAAGATATAGGCCGAATCGAAGGTCGGGACGCCCCAGCCGAGCAGGTAGAAGTCGGTGTCCGAGCTGAGGATGAGCGGCGAGTGCTGCGCGACCGGCCGCGAGGCGAGCGTCACCCGGATGCCGATCTGGCCGAGCATGCCGACCACGGCCTGGCTGATCGCCTCGTCATTGACGTAGCGGTCGTTCGGCGTGTCAAGCGTGACGGTGAAGCCGTCCGGATAGCCGGCCTCGGCCAAGAGTTCCTTGGCCTTGGCCACGTCCGGCGCCGGGAAGGCGTCGAGCTCGGGCGTCCAGCCGTTGACGAAGGGCGGCGTGGCGACGCCGGTCGGCACCGACTGGCCGCGCATGACGACGCGCTTGATGGCCTCGCGGTCGATGGCGAGCTCCATCGCCTCGCGCACCTTCGGGTCGTTGAACGGGTTCTTGTCGGTGACGTTCGACGACTTGAGCGGCGCATCGCCGAACTTGTAGCCGAAATAGATGACGCGGTTCTCGGGGCCGGTCTCGACCTTGACGCCGGACGTGTTGCTCAGGCGGTCGATGTCCTGCACCGGAACGTCCTGCACGATGTCGACTTCGCCCGACAGCAGCGCCGCGACGCGGGTGGCCGCTTCCTTGATCGGCAGGTAGACGATCTCGGTCACCGCCGGCTGCTCGGCCCAGTGGCCGTCGAACCAGGTCAGCACCGAGCGCACGTCCACCTCGCGCGACTGCAGCACGTAGGGGCCGGTGCCGTTGGCGTTGCGGACGGCGTAGTTGTCCTCGCCGGCGGCGAAGTCCTGCACCTCGACCACATCGTGCTCTTCGGACCAGCCCTTGTCCATGATGAAGGTGTTGGTGATGTTGTTCGGATAGAGCGGCGACGGGCCGTTCATCTTCACTTCGACGGTCAGGTCGTCGACGGCGACGACGTCGGCCACGTCGGCATGCAGCTGGCGCATGTTCGACTTGTCCGAGCGCGCCCGGTTGAGCGAGAACACGACGTCCTCGGCGGTGAAGTCCTCGCCGCCGTGGAACTTGACGCCCTCGCGCAGCTTGAACACCCACACCGTCGGATCGTCGGCCTTCACGTACCACTCGGTCGCCAGCCGCGGGATGAGGTTGCCCTCGACGTCGCGGTTGAGCAGCGTCTCGTAGATGTGGTGGTTGAAGTTGTGGGTGACACCCTGGTTCTGCGAGTGCGGATCAAGCGTCAGCGCATCCGACGCACGCGCCCAGCGGACCGTTTCCGCCGAGGCCGGCATCGTGAACGCGCCAAGCGCGAGCACGCTCGCAGTGAGAAGAAGTTTTCGCATGTCAGCTCCCTGTTTATGATGCGATCTTCCCCGTGAGGGTTCTTGCCACCCACGATTGCCGCGTAGCTTAAGGGAGCCCACGGGGTTTGAAAAGCAGGGTTTTCTTGCCATCCCCGGAGTCGTTGGCACCGTCTTCTATTGCGGCAGGACTGTCGCGACGATGGAAGCGTCGAGCGCTTCGTAGTCCGCGAGCCCGATCGTCTGGTAAAGCTCGGCCCGGCTCTGCATCTCGCCAAGCATCGCCTGGGTCGAGCCGTCGCGTTTCAGCGTCGCATAGAGCCTTTCCTGCGCCTTGTTGGCGACGCGCAGCGACGAGACCGGCCAGATCACCATCCGGTAGCCCATCGCCTCGAACTCCTTCGCGGTGAAGAACGGCGTCCTGCCGAACTCGGTCATGTTGGCCAGCAACGGCACGCCCGGCATGCGCGCCGCGAAGTCGCGGAACATCTGCGCCGTGGTCAGCGCCTCGGGGAAGATCGCGTCGGCGCCGGCCTCCATGTAGAGCTTCGCGCGCGCCACCGCGCCGTCGATGCCTTCGCTCGCCGCCGCGTCGGTGCGGGCGACGACGTAGAGATGCCGGCGCGCCTTCGCAGCGGCCGCCACCTTGGCCGCCATGTCGCGGGCGTCGGCGAGCTTCTTGTCGTTCAGATGGCCGCACTTCTTCGGCAGCAGCTGGTCCTCGATGTGGACGGCGCCCGCGCCCGCATCCTCGAACGTGCGCACCATGTGCATGACGTTCAGCGCCTCGCCATAGCCGGTGTCGCCGTCGACCAGGACCGGCAGGCCCGAGGCGCGGGAAATCTGGCGGACGAAGAAGGCGGCCTCATCCACGGTGATGATGCCGAGGTCGGGCAGACCCATCGACGCGGTCATGGCCGCGCCCGAAAGGTAGAGCCCCTCGAAGCCGGTTGCCTTTGCCTGCAGGGCGGCCATGCCGTTATGCGCGCCGGGAAGCTCGGCGATGCCGCCGCGCTCGACCAGCGCCCGGAAGCGCCGGCCGGCCGGCCGGTCGGGCAGGTCGGAAGAAACGAGATAGGGCATGGTCCGTCCTTATGCGGCCTTGCTGGCGGCGCTTGCGCGGCCGCGCCGCTCGATCGGCACGAATTTGAGGTTCTCCGGCCCGACATAGTTGGCGGACGGGCGGATGATCTTGTTGTCCTGCCGCTGCTCGATGATGTGCGCGGCCCAGCCCGAGCTGCGCGAGATGACGAAGAGCGGCGTGAACATCGCCGTCGGCACGCCCATCATGTGGTAGGAGACGGCGCTGAACCAGTCGAGATTGGCGAACATCTTCCTGGCGTCCGCCATGGTCGCCTCGATGCGCTCGGCGATGTCGAACATCTTCGTCGAGCCGGCCTCGACGGAAAGCTGCCGCGCCACGGACTTGATGACCTTGTTGCGCGGGTCGGCGACCATATAGACCGGATGGCCGAAGCCGATGACCACTTCCTTGGCTTCCACCCGGCGGCGGATGTCGGCCTCCGCCTCGTCCGGGTCGGCGTAGCGCTTCTGGATCTCGAAGGCGACCTCGTTGGCCCCGCCATGCTTCGGCCCGCGCAGCGCGCCGATGGCGCCGGTGATCGCCGAATAGACGTCCGACCCGGTGCCGGCGATGGAGCGCGCGGTGAAGGTCGAGGCGTTGAACTCGTGCTCGGCATAGAGGATCAGCGAGACGTGCATCGCCTTGACGTGCGAAGGCTTCGGCGCCCTGCCGTGCAGCAGGTGCAGGAAGTGGCCGCCGATGGTGTCGTCGTCGGTCTCGACCTCGATGCGCCGGCCGTTATGGGCGAAGTGATGCCAGTAGAGCAGCATCGA
>JACZJD010000459.1 GCA_014860725.1 Aquamicrobium sp. | reverse complement strand
CTACAAGGGGCTGGGCGAGATGAACGCCGAGCAGCTTTGGGAAACCACGCTCGACCCCAACGTACGCTCGCTGCTCCAGGTCAAGGTCACGGACGCCACCGACGCCGACTCGCTCTTCGCCCGTCTGATGGGCGACGAGGTCGAGCCCCGCCGCGACTTCATCCAGGAAAACGCGCTGTCGGTCGCCAATCTCGATATCTGAGTCAGGGCGAAGCGGCGGCCGGGCATCCGGACGGCGGACGATTGCCGTCGTCCGCTATTCCTCTTCCGCGCTGAGGCCGAAGCGTTCCACCACCTCGGGACTGGCGAGGCGGGCGTGGAGGGAAAGCAGGATCAGGTCGGCGTCGAGTCCCCGGCCGGCCTCGAGCGCCGCCTCGATCCGGGCTTCGGCGTCGGCGAGGAACGCCTCGCCGTTGGCGTCGAGGAAAATGCCCGGCCCGACGAGGCAGTAGGCGAACAGGCTGGCGATGGGCGGATAGGCGTCGGCCGGCGGCTCCTGCTCCGGCCATGCGTCCTTCATCATGTTGACGATGGTCAGCTTGACGCCTTCGGGCACCAGCGCCGGGTGGAGATCGACGGCGCGCAGCGCCGCGTCGAGCTGGCGCAGGTCGGCCGAGCGGCCGAACCGCCCGAGAAAGCCGAGGGAGGAATTGCGGCGGGCCATCGTCGGTTTCCTGTTGCGCGTGCGGCCCGTTATCGCACGCGCCCGTGCGGCATGCCACCTGCGCATGACGGCGGCCGCGGCGCCGGGCCCCGGATCGACGGGTTCCCCTCGCCGCTACCGCCGCGGGAGCCGGACCTTCGGCGTATCGGCCGTGTCGTGCTCGATCGCGGCGGCCGTATGCCATTCATATTCGGACTTCTCTTCCTCCCGTGCCGGGAACGACGGTTCGAACGTCCCGCCGCGCCGCTCCGTCAGCAGCAGCGCCGCCCCGACCGCCAGAGCGAGGAAGCCCGCCGCAAAAAGCAGCGGCACCAGAAGCCACAGCGCCTTGATGATGTCGGGCGAGGCCCGGTAGCTCGCCAGCAGGTCGGCCCAGAAACTGTAGTCTTCCATCCGCCCCTTCAGAAAAGACTCAAGGCGAATCTCTTACATCCAAGTACAGCAAAAGAATATGTATTAGGATACATGGAATATTCCGCACCGAAGCCGCTCCGTTGTCGCCATGGACATCAAGCGGCGATTTGGTTTGGCGGTTCGGGCGCGTCGCGCCGCATTGGGCATCTCGCAGGAGGAGCTTGCGCTGCGAATCGACGCCGACCAGGCCTATGTCAGCCGGGTCGAGGCGGGCGCGATGAACGTGACGCTGGAGACGGCGCAGCAGATCGCCGAGGCGCTCGGGACAGACGTCCCTTGCTGTTCTCCGGCGCGCCGACGGCATGAAAGCCGGCTAATCGAACACGATGGCCGGCGTCGCCGCCGTGGCTGCCGCCTGCTCGGCGTCGATGCGTTCCTTCACCCTTGTCGCGATGGCGCGATAGGCGGCGGCCTGGGCGCCGTCGGGGGCGGAGACGACGACCGGCGTGCCGGCGTCCGAGGTCTCGCGCACGTCCATGGTCAGCGGCACCTCGCCGAGGAACGGCACGCCGAGCCGTTCGGCCTCGCGCCTGGCGCCGCCATGGCCGAAGATGTCGTAGCGCGTGCCGGTGTCGGGAGCGATGAAGTAGCTCATGTTCTCGACGATGCCGAGCAGCGGCACGTCGACCTTCCTGAACATGTTCAGACCCTTGCGGGCGTCGATCAGGGCGAGGTCCTGCGGGGTCGAGACGATCACCGCGCCGGCGAGCGGCACCTGCTGCGCCATGGTGAGCTGGGCGTCGCCGGTGCCGGGCGGCATGTCGACCACCAGCACGTCGAGCGCGCCCCACTGCACCTCGCGCAGCATCTGGGTCAGCGCCGAGATCACCATCGGCCCGCGCCAGATCATCGGCGTCTCCTCGTCGACGAGGAAGCCGATCGACATCACCTTGAGGCCGTATTTCTCCATAGGCTTCAGGATCTTGCCGTCTATGGTCTCGGGCCGTCCGGTGATGCCGAGGAGGCGCGGCATGGACGGGCCGTAGATGTCGGCGTCGAGGATGCCCACCCTGAGCCCGAGCGCGGCCAGCCCGAGCGCGAGGTTGACCGCCGTGGTCGACTTGCCGACGCCGCCCTTGCCGGAGGCGACCGCGATGATCGCCTCGACGCCCGGCACGCCGCGCTTGGCCTGCTGCCGCCCGGCG
>JACZJD010000458.1 GCA_014860725.1 Aquamicrobium sp. | reverse complement strand
TCCGTCATCAGCGGCATGACGCGGCCGTTGACCTTGGCGCCGACGCAGGTGTCGCCGACATCGGTGTGCACGGCATAGGCGAAGTCGATGGGGGTGGCGCCGCGCGGCAGGGCGATCAGCCGACCCTTGGGCGTGAAGGCGAAGACCTGGTCCTGGAACAGCTCCAGCTTGGTGTTCTCGAGGAAGTCCTCGGGGTTGTCGCCCTCGGCCAGCGCCTCGATGGTCTGGCGCAGCCAGGCATAGGCCTTGGTATCCTTGGAGACGGCGTGGCTGACGGCGTTCGCCTTCTCGCCGTGGTCCTTGTAGATCGAGTGCGCCGCGACGCCGTACTCGGCCACCGTATCCATCGCCTGGGTGCGGATCTGCAGCTCGACGCGCTGGCGCGACGGGCCAACGATGGTGGTGTGGATGGAGCGGTAGTCGTTCTGCTTCGGCGTCGAGATGTAGTCCTTGAAGCGGCCGGGCACCATCGACCACGTCGTATGGATGGCGCCGAGCGCGCGGTAGCAGTCCTCGATATTGGCGACGATGACACGGAAGCCGATGATGTCGGACAACTGCTCGAAGGAGATCGCCTTGGTCTCCATCTTGCGGAACACCGACCACGGCTTCTTCAGCCGGCTCTTGACCTCGGCATAGAGCGCGCGCTCGACGAAGAGGTCGGACAGCGCCTGCTCGACCTCCTCGACCACGCCCTTGTTGCGCGCGGCGAACTCGGCGAGGCGGGCGGTGACGGCCTTGTAGGCCTCGGGATTGATATATTTGAAGGAAAGCTCCTCCAGTTCCTCGCGCATGTCCTGCATGCCCATGCGGCCGGCGAGCGGCGCATAGATCTCCATCGTCTCCTCGGCGATGCGCAGGCGCTTGTCGGGGCGCATGTGCTCCAGCGTGCGCATGTTGTGCAGCCGGTCGGCGAGCTTGACGAGGAGCACGCGCACGTCGTCGGAAATGGCGAGGAGGAGCTTGCGCAGGTTCTCGGCCTGCTCGGCCTTCTTGGAGACGAGGTCGAGCTTCTTGAGCTTGGTCAGGCCCTCGACCAGCTTGCCCATGTCGGGGCCGAACAGCGCGTCGATCTCGGCGCGGGTGGCGGAGGTGTCCTCGATGGTGTCGTGCAGCAGCGCGACCGCGATGGTCGCCTCGTCCATGCGCATCTCGGTCAGGATGGCCGCCACCTCCAGCGGATGCGAGAAGTAGGGATCGCCCGAGGCGCGCTTCTGGTGGCCATGCTTCTGCATGGCATAGACATAGGCCTTGTTGAGCAGCGCCTCGTTGACGTCGGGCTTGTAGCGCTGGACGCGCTCGACAAGCTCGTACTGACGCATCATGGGTAGTTTTCCCGTAGCTCAAAAGAAGACATGCGCCCGGCGGGACCGCCGGGCGCATGACCTAGATAGACGCGATTGAGCCGCCGATAAAGTGGCGCAAGCCGTGCCGGCGTCAGAAGTCGTCGCTCTTTTCCGGCGGCACGAGCCCCTCGATGCCGGCGAGGAGATCCTCCTCCGACATGCGGTCGAAGGCGACGGTGTCGTCCTCCGTCTCGGCTTCGGCGGCAAGCGCGCCGGCCGAGGCGTCGGCGATCTCGGGCAGATCGGCCTCCGGCTCGTCGACCTCGACATGCTTCTGCAGCGAGTGGATCAGGTCTTCCTTGAGATCGTCGGGCGACAGCGTCTCGTCGGCGATCTCGCGCAGCGCGACCACCGGGTTCTTGTCGTTGTCGCGATCGACGGTGATCGGCGCGCCCTGGCTGATCTGGCGGGCGCGGTGTCCGGCCAGCAGCACCAGCTCGAAGCGGTTCTCGACCTTGTCGATGCAATCCTCAACGGTAACGCGGGCCATACGGTGCCCCTTTCATTCGTGGAATTGTCGGAGAGTCTGCCGGTCCATATCGCGAACGGGCCGCAAACACAAGCATCATGAACGGAGCCGGCGGGCGCGCGGGGACGGACGCGGTCAGCGCCCCTTCTTCGCCAGCCACTGCCGCAGGAAGGCGATCTCGCTCTCCTGTGCAGCCACGATCTCCTGCGACAGTCTGGTCAGCTCGGGGTCGTTCTCGCCGCTGTCGAGATAGGCCTTCGCCATGTCGATGGCGCTCTGGTGGTGCGGGATCATCATCAGCGCGAAGTCGATGCCCGGCTCGCCGCTCATCTCCATCGCGTCCATGGCGTCGTTCATCGCGCCCATGGCGTCCATGTAGGCCTGCGACGCGGCGCTGTGGTCGCCGTGGCCGTCATGGCCGCTCTGGGCGAACGCTGCCGGAGCCATGGCGAGGCAGGCGGCAAGGACGATGGCGGAGAACGGGGAAAGATGGCGTGACATGGAAACCTCCTTGGGAACGGATTGCCGTCGGCGCCGAAACTGCACCTTCCAGCGGCGGGAAGGTCAACGGCGAAATCCTGCCGCAGCCCTTCGCAAAATCGTGATCGGGCATGCCGCCGCCAGACCTCACGGCTTTCACGCCGTCGCCCTAATATTCCTTGGGCGAAGATGGCGCGGCGGCTTGCAAAACCTCTTGGAATGGCGGGTTCCGGACGCTATCTGCGCAGGATTGCAACCAAGGAATTTTCTGAATGTTCGACCCTCGCGAAAAGATCGCGCTGTTCATCGACGGAGCCAATCTCTACGCCACGTCCCGGGCGCTGGGCTTCGACATCGACTACCGCAAACTGCTGGTCAGCTTCCAGAAGCGCGGCTATCTGCTGCGCGCCTACTACTACACCGCCCTCGTGGAGGATCAGGAATATTCGTCGATCCGGCCGCTGATCGACTGGCTGGACTACAACGGCTACAAGGTGGTGACGAAGCCCGCCAAGGAGTTCACCGACTCCTTAGGGCGGCGCAAGATCAAGGGCAACATGGACATCGAGCTGACCGTCGACGCGCTCGAGCTCGCCGACGTCGTCGACCATTACGTGCTGTTCTCCGGCGACGGCGACTTCCGCACGCTGGTCGACGCGCTGCAGCGCAAGGGGCGCAAGGTCTCCATCGTCTCGACCATGTCGTCGCAGCCGCCGATGATCTCCGACGACCTGCGCCGGCAGGCCGACCACTTCATCGACCTGCAATCGCTCAAGGCCGAGATCGGCCGCGAGCCCAACGAAAGGCCCGTCCGCAGGACCGAGCCGGAAACCGGCTACGACGAAGACGACCTGTGAGCGCCGCCCTGCCCGCGGCGCCGCACGAGCCGCATCGCGACTGCGCGATTTGCCCGCGGCTCCACGACTTCATCGCCGAATGGCGCCGGCGCGAGCCTGGCTGGTTCAACGCGCCGGTCCCGACCTTCGAGGCGGCGGACGGCCCTGAAAGCGTCGCGGTCCTGATCGTCGGGCTGGCGCCGGGACTGCGCGGAGCGAACCGCACCGGGCGGCCGTTCACCGGCGACTATGCCGGCGACCTGCTCTATTCCACGCTCAGGCGCTTCGGCTTCTCGCGCGGCGAGTTCCAGGCGCGGCCGGACGACGGGGTCGAGCTGATCGGCACGGCGCTCACCAATGCCGTGCGCTGCGTGCCGCCGGAAAACAAGCCGACCGGCGCGGAGATCGCCTCCTGCCGCCGGTTCCTCGCGGCGACGATCGCGCACTATCCGAACCTGCGCGCCATCGTGACGCTCGGCACCATCGCGCACCAGTCGACGGTGCGCGCGCTCGGGCTGCGCGTCGCGGACTTTCCCTTCTCCCACGGCGCGCACCGGCAGGCCGGCCGCGTCGCGCTGTTCTCGAGCTATCACTGCTCGCGCTACAACACCAACACCGGCCGGCTGACGGAGGAGATGTTCATCGACGTGTTCGCCGCGGTCAGGGATTATCTCGACGGACCGGCCGGAGTCCGCGCGCCGACGACTTTGCGGTAGACCTCGGCCACGCGGCGCTCCATCGCCGCCGGCGACAGCTCCGCGGCGATCTTCGCCTGGGCGTTCCCGCCGATGCGGCGCAGCCGCCCGGGCTCGTTGCGGAGCGCCGCGATCCGGCGCGCGAAGGCGTCGACGTCGCCCTGATCGACGAGAAAGCCGGTCTCGCCGTCGGCGACGATCTCCGGCAGGTTGCCGACGCGGTAGGTGAGGACGGGAACGCCGGCGGCCATCGCCTCCAGCGGCGCGATGGGGCCCTGCTCCATCCGCGAGACGAAGCCGAAGACGTCGAAGGCGGCGGCGAGCGCCGCGCCGTCGTTGCGCTGCCCCGCCAGCACCACGCTGTGGCGGGCGGAGGCGGCGGCGAACGCGTCGTTCCAGCCCTCCATCGGCTGGCGATCCCTGGGATAGCTTCCGATCAGCACCAGCGTCACCGGCGCGCAATCTTCCGGCAGCCTCGCCAGCGCCCGCAGCAGATCGACCTGGTTCTTGCGCTCGCCGATCTGGCCGACCGAGCCGATGACGAATGCGTCGTCGGCGAGGCCGAGGGCGCGGCGCGCCTGCGCGCGGG
>JACZJD010000067.1 GCA_014860725.1 Aquamicrobium sp. | reverse complement strand
ATCGTCGGCTGGCTGCCGGTGCATTCGCAGCTGTGAGCCCGCGGCGCGGGCCACGCCGGGTGCCGGTTCAGCCCTCGATCTCCTCGCGCAGCATCTCCAGCTCCAGCCACTCCTCTTCCATTGCGGAAAGCGCGGCGCGCTCCTTGTCAAGCGTGGCGGCCGTGGCGTTGAAGGCGGCGGGATCGCGGGCAAACAGCGCCGGGTCGGCCAGCTTCGCCTCGAGCCTGGCGATCGTCTCCGAGGCCTTCTCCATCCTGCCGGGCAGCGCCTCGAGCGCGAACTTCTGCTTGTAGGAGAGCTTCTTCGCCGGGCTCTTCGCGGTTTCGGCCTCGCGCGGCGCGGCCTCGGCCGGGGACTTCGCTCGCACCTGCTTCCGGTCGTCGAGGCGCGAACCGCCGCGCTGCGCCAGCATGTCGGAATAGCCGCCTGCATATTCCACCCAGCGGCCGTTTCCTTCCGGCGCGATCGTGCTCGTCACCGTGCGGTCGAGGAAGTCGCGGTCGTGGGAAACCAGGATCACCGTGCCGGGGTAACCGGCGACCAGTTCCTGCAACAGGTCCAGCGTCTCCATGTCGAGGTCGTTGGTCGGCTCGTCGAGCACGAGCACGTTCGACGGCCGCGACAGCACGCGGGCGAGGATGAGGCGCGCCCGCTCGCCGCCCGACAGCTCGCGTACCGGCGTGCGCGCCTGTTCCGGCTTGAAGAGGAAGTCCTTCATCCACGAGACGACGTGGCGTTCCTCGCCGTTGACCACGACCGTCTCGCCGCGCCCGTCGGTCAGGTAGTGCGCCAGCGTCTCCTGCGGATCGACCGCCTCGCGCTTCTGGTCGAGTGTGGCGATCTCCAGGTTGACGCCGAGCCTGACGGAGCCGCTGTCGGGAGGGAATTCTCCCGTCAGCATCTTCAGCAGCGTCGTCTTGCCGGCGCCGTTCGGCCCGACGAGGCCGATGCGGTCGCCGCGCTGGATGCGGGTGGAGAAGTCCCGGACCACCGTCAGGTCGCCGAAACTCTTGGCGATTCCCTTCGCCTCGATGACCAGTTTGCCGGATTCGGCCGCCTCGCTCGCCGCCATGTTCGCCAGCCCCTCCGGCCCGCGATGCGTGCGGAAACGCTGGCGCATGCTTTGCAGTTCGCCCAGCCGGCGCATGTTGCGCTTTCGCCTTGCAGTGACGCCGTAGCGCAGCCAGTGCTCCTCGCGCACGATCTGCCGGCCGAGCTTGTGCTGCTCGCGCTCCTCCTCCTCGAGGATACGGTCGCGCCACTCCTCGAAATGCGCGAAGCCCTTCTCCAGCCGGCGCGTCTGGCCGCGGTCGAGCCATACCGTCGCCCGCGAGATGCGTTCGAGGAAGCGGCGGTCGTGGGAGATGACCACCAGCGCCGACGGCGTCCGGATCAGCTCTTCCTCCAGCCACTCGATCACCTGCAGGTCGAGGTGATTGGTCGGCTCGTCGAGGAGCAGGATGTCGGGCTCCGGCGCCATCACCTTGGCGAGCGCCGCCCGCCTCGCCTCTCCGCCCGACAGCGTCTCCGGTTTCTCCTCGCCGGTCAGGCCGAGATGGTCGAGCAGGTAGGTGACGCGATGCGGGTCGTCCGCCGGTCCGAGCCCCGCCTCGACATAGGCGCGTACGGTGGCGAAGCCGTCGAAGTCCGGCGCCTGCGGCAGGTAGCGCACCGTCGCCGAAGGCTGGCGGAACACCTCGCCGTCCTGCGCCTCGACCAGGCCGGCGGCGATCTTTAGGAGCGTCGACTTGCCCGAGCCGTTGCGCCCCACAAGCGCGATCTTATCGCCGGCCGAGGCCGACAGCGACGCGCCGTCGAGCAGCGGCGTGCCACCGAAGGAAAGGACGATGCCGTCGAGGCGAAGAAGGGGCGGCGCCATGTCAGAATGCGTTCGGATCGGGAAAGGGATGGGCGAGGAGCAGGGCGCGGCCGGCGCCGAGGTCGATGGTCAGGTCGCTCTCGACCGCGTTCGAGATCGTCAGCGACGAGCCGAACGGGACGATCACGTCGTCGAGCGGCCAGAGGGCGCCGGCGATCGAAAGCCCGGTGAGTTCGCTGAAACCGAGCACGCTGAACAGCGTGCCCGGCGCGTAGTCGAACAGGCTTTTCCCCGGCAGCAGCGGCACGCCCTCCTGTGCGCCGCTGGTGAGCAGCACGGAACGGCCACCTTCCGCCAGGCGCAACGCGAGCACGAGGTTCAGATGCCCGTGGTCGGCGCGCGGTCCGCCGAAAGCGCCGGCGAGCACGAGGTCGGTGGCGCCACGCGACAGGGCCGCGTCGACGGCGAGCTCGCCGTCGGTCTTGTCCTTGCCCGCCGGGAAGACTTCGCGCGGCACGCCGGCGAAGGCAGCCTCGAGCGACGAACCGGCCGAATCGAAGTCGCCGACCCAAAGCTCCGGCTCGACGCCCAGCGTGTGCGCATGGCGGATGCCCGAATCGGCGGCGATGACACGCGCGCCGGCGGCCTGCGCGTCGAGGCGCGGGGTTCTGACAAGGTCTCCGCCGAGCAGGATGAGGAAGCGGTTCATGGGCCGCCTCTATCAGGGCGGCGGGAGAAGCGGAAGGCTCGCCAGCCGACGCGCCGCAAACAATCCCGCGCCGCACCCTTGCCCCGACCAGTCCCCGGCTATAGATTTCCTCTCGCTCTAACGGGGTGCCGGACGCGCAAGCGTGCCGGCTGAGAGGCAGAACGGGGCAACCCGGCCAACCCGCTGAACCTGATCCGGCTCGTACCGGCGGAGGGATTAGACGCTTCGGCAGAACGCGCCTCAATTCCCTTTCAACGTTGAAACAAGGAGGCGCACGATGCGCGCGACGCTTACACTATTGTCTTCCCTGCTGCTCTCTTCCGCCCTGCCCGCGGCGGCCGGGCAGAAGCTCACCGTCTACACCTACGAAAGCTTCACCGCCGAGTGGGGTCCCGGCCCGCAGGTGGAAAAGGCCTTCGAGGCGAAGTGCGGCTGCGACCTCGAATTCGTCTCCGTCGCCGATGGCGTCGCCCTGCTCAACCGCGTGCGCCTCGAGGGCAAGGACACTAAGGCCGACATCGTGCTCGGCATCGACACCAACCTGACCGCCGAGGCCGTGGCGACCGGCCTGTTCGTGCCGCACGGCGTCGACGCTTCCGGACTCGTCGTTCCCGGCGGGTGGTCGGATCCGGTCTTCCTTCCCTACGACTATGGCTATTTCGCCGTCGTCTACGACACGGAGAAGCTGCCCAATCCGCCGGCGAGCCTGAAGGAACTGGTCGAGGGCGATGTCCGGCAGAAGATCGTCATCCAGGATCCGCGCAGCTCGACGCCGGGTCTCGGCCTGCTGCTCTGGGTGAAAGCCGTCTACGGCGACGAGGCCGGCAAGGCCTGGGCGAAGCTGAAGGACCGCGTTTTGACCGTGACGCCCGGCTGGAGCGAGTCCTACGGCCTGTTCACCAGCGGCGAGGCGCCGATGGTGCTCTCCTACACGACCTCGCCCGCCTACCACATGATCGCCGAGAACACGGAGCGCTACCAGGCGGCGGCCTTCGCCGAGGGCCACTACCTGCAGGTCGAGGTCGCGGCGGCGACAACGACCGGCGCGGCCAATCCGCTGGCGCGCGACTTCCTGGCCTTCATGACCGGGCCGGAATTCCAGGACGTCATCCCGGAGACCAACTGGATGTTCCCCGCCGGCAGGACGGACAAGCCGCTCGACCCCGCCTTCGACCGCCTGGTCAAGCCGGAGAAGTCGCTGCTCATCCCGGCGGACGAGGTGGCGGCGAAGCGCAAGGCCTGGGTCGGCGAGTGGCTCTCGGCGATGAGCAAATAGGCGATCGACGCCCGCAAGGCGCCGGCCGGCGCCTTGCTTCGGCGGCGAAGCCTGAAAGAATGCCGCAATGACGCACCATCGACCGATCGGCGACGTCCGGACCGGAAGGAAGCGGCCGTGACCGCCGGATTCGTGCGACCGCGCGACTGGCGGGCCGTGGCCGGCGCCGCTGCGCTCGCCGCCGTCGCATTCCTCGTCGGCGGCGCCTTCTTCGGCCTGCTGCGCGAGGGCGCGGCATCCGACCTTGCCGCGTCCCTCGACGGCTACATGTTCCGCGTCGCCCGCTTCACGCTCATGCAGGCGGCGCTGTCGACGCTTCTTTCGGTCGTCCCTGCGATCGCGGTGGCCCGCGCCCTGTCGCGGCATCCGTCCTTTCCCGGCCGCGCCTGGCTGCTGCGCCTGTTCGCCGTGCCGCTCGGCC
>JACZJD010000066.1 GCA_014860725.1 Aquamicrobium sp. | reverse complement strand
GGCACGGCCCGTTCCGCTCGCCCACCGGCGTCGGCGCGGCCTGCCGGCCTCGGCCGCCTTCGGCTGGCTCGCGGCCGGCTGGCGCGATTTCCTCGACACGCCCGGCCCCAGCCTCGCCTATGGGCTGGCCGTGTTCGCCGTCTCGGTCGCCGTGGTGTGGACGCTGTTCGCGCTCGGGCTCGACTACATCCTGTTTCCGGCGCTGGCCGGCTTCATGGTGGTCGGGCCGCTCGTCGCCATCGGGCTCTACCAGAAGAGCCGCGACCTCGCGGAAGGGCGCAAGCCGTCGCTGGCGCGCATGGTCTTCGTCAGGGCGGCGTCGGGGCCGCAGGTGCTGTTCACCGGCGCGATCCTGTGCCTGCTGATGCTTCTGTGGATGCGTGCGGCCGTCATCATCTACGCGCTGTTCTTCGGGCTGCGGCCGTTTCCGGGCCTCGACGGCGTGGCGACGATGCTCGCCACCACGCCGCAGGGCTGGGGCATGCTGGTCGTGGGCGCCGTGGTCGGCGGGCTGTTCGCGGCCTTCTCCTTCGCGGTCTCGACCTTCGCCATCCCCATGCTGCTCGCCGAGAGGACCGACGCCTTCACCGCCATGGGCACCAGCATCTCGCTGGTCTGGAACAACCTCGCCGTGATGCTCGCCTGGGGCGCCATCGTCGCCGTGCTCACCGCGCTCGCGGTCGCGACCGGGCTAATCGGCCTCATCGTCGTCTTCCCGGTGCTCGGGCACGGCACCTGGCACAGCTACACCTCGATCCGATAGGGCACTCCGATGAACAGCCTCGCTTTCCTGATCCCCATCGCCCTCCTGTTCGGCGCCATCGCGCTGACCTCCTTCCTGTGGTCGCTGAAGAGCGGCCAGTATGACGATCTCGACGGCGCGTCCGAACGCATCCTGCTTCGCGACGAGCGCGAGGGTTAAGCCGGCTCCTTCGCCGCGCTCCCATCGGGGGTTGGGGGCGCGGCGCGGCTTTCCCTTCGCAACGACGACCGGGAGACGCCGCCCGCAGGCGGCGTTTCCTTTTTATCCTTCCGCGCCGCGAATTGCCCTAGCCCGCCGAGCGCCAGCGCCGGAAGCGTAGGTCGAAGGTCTCCTCCTCCAGCACGGTGAGGCCGGCGTCGACCACGGCGCGCCACACCGTGTCGCCGCAGCGCACCGACAGGCGCCGGCGGCCGGCATCCTCGCCCTCGCCGACCTCGACCACACTGGTGACCTGGCCGTCCTGCATCAGGCGCCGCAGCGCCGCCTCGGGGATCGACAGCCGCTGCGCCAGCATCGCCGGCGCGACCACGACGTCGCCCTTGTCGTCCTGTTCGAGCTTCATGGCGCAAACTCCCTGATGAAGACGGAAATGGTGGCCGGCAGGCAGGCAACGGCCGGCCCGCCCGATCCTTCGCCTCAATCGGCGGCGAGCAGGTCCGGCGCGATCGACCCGGCAGGAGCCGCCACGAGCAGAAGCTGCACGCCGCCCGGGCCGGTGCGGCCGAAATGCTGCGGATCGTCGGCCCGCAGCACCACGGTCGCGCCCACCGGCACCGCCGTCAGCTTGCCGGCGTCGTATTCGTCGCCGAGGCCGAGCTCGATCTCGCCCGCCAGCACCGTCACCAGCGCCACCTTGCCGGCCGGATGCGGATGCGGCGCGATCTCGGTGTCGGGCGGATACCAGACGCGCACGGCGACCACCGCGTCGTCGTGGTTGAGAAGGCGCAGGCCGTTCGAGCCGGAGGCGCGCGGCGCGCCCGCCAGCTCGAGCGCCTTTTCCGGCGAGTGCCACAGCAGCTCCTGCGCCGCGGCGGGCAGGGCAAGGGAGACGCCGAGCGCGACAGCAATCACGGCGCCGGCGGCGCGATGGGAAAACGACATGATCCGGTTCCTTTCATACGAACGAGGCCGCGCCGCGGCGCAGCCGGATGAACCGTTCTGGCTGTGTCGATGGCTGGAACAGAGGCGACTATAAAAACAGGTATTTCAAAGTCAATAATTAGCACATGAGCGGCAATCCATGTGCGCTTATGGCGCAGACGGTTGCGCCGTCGCGCGGCGCATAATCATTAGATTGACAATCTATGTTTTGCCGAGGATACTGCGCCCGACCGGCATGAGGCACGGACTATGAATAGCATGCGGGACCATGGGATGGCGAGACCGTTCGCCGAGGCGTTTTCGTCCGCGGCCGACCGGGTTCCGGCGAGCATCGCCGAGCTGACCGCGCTG
>JACZJD010000457.1 GCA_014860725.1 Aquamicrobium sp. | reverse complement strand
CTCGCGGATGCGGTCGCGGATCGCCGCGATCTCGGCATTGAAGCGGTAGAGCGTTTCGAGATCGCCGCGGACGGGCTGCGGCGCATAGAGCGTCGAGAGATAGCGGTCCGGATCGCTGCGGCGCAGCGCGCCCGTGTCTATGTCGGGCTTTTCCGCCATGTCATTCGACGGCAACCAGCGCCGCCGCGACCAGGCGGTCCTCGGCGAGGAGCACGTTGTAGGTGCGCACGGCCGCGCCGGTCGACATCGGATCGGCGGTGACGCCCGCCTCGCGCAGCGCCGCCCTCAGCCCGGCCGGCAGCGGCCTGAGGTCCGTCCCGGTGCCGACGAGCAGGATGTCGATCCCGCCGGCCTCGGCAAGGACGCGGTCGAAATCCTCCGCGACGAGCGCCGCCGGGTCTGCCGGCTCCCAGCCGTGGATGCCGGACGGCAGGCACAGGATCGAGCCGCGATGCGACATGTCGGCAAAGCGGAAGCCGCCATTGCCGTAGGCGTCGATCGGCGCGCGGCCCGGAAAGTGGGCCTCGCGGATGATGATGCCGGCGTTCATCGTTCCGCTCAGGCCTTGGCGCCCGCCTGTTTCGCCGCCTCGGTCTTCTCCTTGTCGGTGTCGAACATGTCGGGCCGGAGCTTGAACAGGATCAGCATCGGGCCGGCGATGAACAGCGACGAGTAGACGCCGATGAAGATGCCGATGATGATCGGCAGCACGAAGGACGCGATGACCTCGCCGCCGAAGACGTAGAGCGCGGTGAGCGCGAACAGCGTCGTCACGCCCGTCAGGATGGTGCGCGAGAAGGTCTGGTTGAGCGACAGGTTTATCAGCTCGTCCAGCGGCATCCGCTTGTATTTTCGCAGCGTCTCGCGGATGCGGTCGTAGATGACGATGGTGTCGTTGATCGAGTAGCCGACGACCGTCAGGATCGCGGCGATGGCCGTCAGGTTCATCTCCAGATCGAGCAGGAGATAGACGCCGACGATCATGATGACGTCGTGCGCGGTCGACACGATGGCGCCGACGCCGAACTGCCACTCGAAGCGCACCCAGATATAGATCAGCATGCCGATCATCGAGAACAGGATGCCCATGATGCCGGTCATGGCGAGCTCGCCCGAGACCGTCGGCCCGACGACCTCGATGCGGCGGAACTCGTAGTCGTTCTCCAGCGCGCCGCGCACCTTGAGCATCGCATCCTGCTCGGCCGTGTCGCCGCCGTCCTGGGCCTGGAGACGGATCATCAGCTCGGTGCCGTCGCCGAAGGCCTGCACCTGGATTTCGCCGAGGTCGAGTGCGGAGAGCCGGGCGCGCACGTCGGCCGGGTCGGCGTCGCCGTCGCGCGCCTGCACCTCGATCAGCGAGCCGCCCTGGAAGTCGATGCCGTAGTTGAAGTCCTTGACGAACAGCAGGCCGACCACGGCGAGCGAGGCCACGATCGAGCCGACAAAGAAGAGGTTGCGCACCTTCATGAAGCCGATCTTCGGCTCCAGCGGCATGTAGTGGACGAGGCCGGCCGGCAGCCCCTTCGGCTTCCAGCGCTTGAGCCACCACACCGCGATCATCCAGCGCGTCAGCGTGTAGGCGGTGAAGACCGTCGTCAGCAGGCCGATGCTGAACGTCACCGCGAAGCCGCGCACCGGACCGGTGCCGACATAGAACAGGATCACGGCGACGATCACCGACGTCAGGTTGGCGTCGATGACGGTGGAGAGCGCGCGCTGGAACCCCTGATCCAGCGACTGGACCAGCGATCGTCCTCGCGCGACCTCCTCGCGCACGCGCTCGAAGATGATGACGTTGGAGTCGACGGCCATGCCGATGGTCAGCACGATGCCGGCGATGCCGGGCAGCGTCAGCGTCGCGCCGAGCGTGGTCAGGATCGCCACCAGCATGGCGATGTTGGCCAGAAGCGCGAGATTGGCGATGAAGCCGAGCCAGCCGTAGATCACGAACATCGACCCGAAGACGAGGATGGCGGCGACGATGGCGGCGAGGTTGCCGGCCTCGATCGAGTCCTGGCCGAGGCTCGGGCCGACGGTGCGCTCCTCGATGATGGTAAGGTCGGCCGGAAGCGCGCCGGCGCGCAAAAGCACGGCGAGGTCGTTGGCGGTCTGCACCGTGAAGTTGCCGGAAATCTGCCCCGAGCCGCCGAGGATCGGCTCGTTGATGCGCGGCGCGGAGATGACGTGGTTGTCGAGGATGATGGCGAACAGCCGCCCGACATTCTGCTGCGTCGCCTGTCCGAAGCGCGTCGCGCCCTGGTTGTCGAAGCGGAAGGAGACGACCGGCTCGTTGGTGCGCTGGTCGAAGCTCGCCTGCGCGTCGACGAGGTTCTCGCCCGAGACGATGACGCGGTTCTCGATGATGTAGGGAACCGGCGGCTCGTCGTTGGAATACATCACCGTGGTGCCGGCCGGCGGGCGGCCCTGCAGCGCCTCCTCCACCGGCATCGACTGGTCGACCATCTGGAAGGTCAGCTTCGCGGTCTGGCCGAGGATGTCCTTCAGCCGCTGCGGATCGTCGAGGCCCGGCACCTGCACGAGGATGCGGTCCGCGCCCTGGCGCTGGATGATCGGCTCGGTGGTGCCGAGCTCGTTGACGCGGCGGTTGACCACCTCGACCGACTGGTTGACGGCCGTGCCGACGCGGTAGTTGATGCCCTCTTCCGTCAGGGTGAAGCGCAGCAGGCCGGGCTCCGGCTCGTCCATCGTCAGCTCGACGACGCTGCCGGTTCCGAACAGGCCCGACGAGACCGGCTGCGTCAGGCTGGCGAGCGCGGCCTTCGCCGCCGCGACCTGCTCGGCGTCGCGGACGCGCACCTGCACGGTGCGGCCGGTGCCCGAAAGCCCGGTATAGCCGACGCGCGCCTCGCGCAGCGCAACGCGGATGTCGTCGCGCGCGGTCTCGAGGCGGTCATGGATCAGGTCGTTGCGATCGACCTGCAGCAGGATGTGCGAGCCGCCCTGAAGGTCGAGGCCGAGCGTCATCTGCCGCTTGGGAAGCCAGTCCGGCAGCGCCGCGAGCGTCGACTGCGGCAACAGGTTCGGCACGCTGACGATGACCGCCAGAAAAACTACGAACCAGATCGAGACCGTTTTCCAGCGCGAGAAGTGAAGCATCGTATATCCGTCCAGCCGGACGCGGATGTGCCGCGTCTATCCTGACCGCTTTCGCCCCGAATGCGGTTATTTCTTGGCGTTCTGGTTGGCGACCGGCTCGCCCTTGACCCTGACGTCGGCGATGGTGGAGCGCAGCGCCGTCACCTTGAGCCCGCCGCCGAGGTCCACTTCCAGCTCGTCGTCCGTGACTTTCGTGACCTTGCCGACGAGGCCGCCGCCGGTGATCACCGTGTCGCCGCGGCGGATCGCCGCCAGCATCTCGCCGCGCTTCTTCATCTGCGTGCGCTGCGGCCGGATGATGAGGAAGTACATGATGACGAAGATGAGGATGAACGGCAGGATGCTGACGAAAACGTCAGGGCCGCCGCCGACCGCCTGGGCGTATGCCGGGGTAACGAGCATGGGAAAACTCCTGAGACAGGTGTGCGAAGCGGCCGCAAGGCGGCCGCGTTAAGAGTGGCCGGAATATAATCGCTGGCTGCGCCAATGCAACCGCAGCCGCCCGCTTTTCGCCCGCGGGCGGGCGTGTTAGGCCACACTATCCCCCGCAGGAAGGAATTGATCGTCGCGATGCCAGACATGCTGCCCGAAACGCTCGAGGAAAAGCTCGACCGCCTGATCGCCGCCGTGGCGCGGCTCGCCCCGCGCGAGCCGGAGCCGACGGACCTTGCCGTCGCCGACTGCTTCGTCTGGTCGGCCGAGACCGGCGCGCTGGAGCCGGTCGCGCGCGTCAACCGCGTCGAGATCGCGCTGATCCGCGGCGTCGACCGCGTGCGCGACATCCTCTTCGACAACACGCGCCGTTTCGCCGCGGGCCTGCCGGCCAACAACGCGCTCCTGTGGGGCGCGCGCGGCATGGGCAAGTCGTCGCTGGTCAAGGCCGTGCATGCCGCGATCAACGCCGACCGCGCCGCCGGCGAGCCGCCGCTCAAGCTCATCGAGATCCACCGCGAGGACATCGACACGCTGCCGAAGCTGCTCGCCATCCTCAAGCCGGCGCCCTTCCGCTTCGTGCTGTTCTGCGACGATCTGTCGTTCGACCACGACGACACCTCCTACAAGTCGCTGAAGGCCGCGCTCGAAGGCGGCGTCGAGGGCCGGCCCGACAACGTCATCTTCTACGCCACGTCGAACCGCCGGCACCTCCTGCCCCGCGACATGATCGAGAACGAGCGCTCGACCGCGATCAACCCGCACGAGGCCGTCGAGGAGAAGGTGTCGCTCTCCGACCGCTTCGGCCTGTGGCTCGGCTTCCACAAATGCTCGCAGGACGAATATCTGGAGATGATCGACGGCTATGTCCGGCACTACGGCCTTAAGGTCGAGCCGGAGGAGCTGCGCCGCGACGCGCTCGAATGGGCGACGACGCGCGGCAGCCGCTCCGGCCGCGTCGCCTGGCAGTTCGTGCAGGACCTCGCCGGCCGGCTCGGGCAGCGGCTGAACGGATAGCCGCCGCCCCTCCCACAACAAAAGCGCCCGCCGTGAAGCGGGCGAAGAAGGCGAGCCGGACTGGAGAGACGGCGACCGCCGCTTTGTTGTCGTTGAAGCAGCCTATTCGAGATAGGTGACCGGGTTGACCGGCGAGGAATCCTTGCGCACCTCGAAATGCAGCTTCGGCGTGTCGGCGGAGCCGCTCATGCCGGCAAGGGCGATGTCCTCGCCGCGCCGCACCTTCTGCCCGCGCTGCACCTTCAGTTCGCTGGCGTGGCCGTAGACGGTGACCAGCCCGTTCTCGTGGCGCACGAGAACGGTGTTGCCGAACTCCTTCAGCCCGTCGCCGGCATAGATGACGACGCCGTTCTCCGCCGCCTTGATCGGCGTGCCGGCCGGCACCGCGATGTCGATGCCGTCATTGGCCTTGCCGCCGGACGCGCCGCCGAAGCCGGAGATCACCCGCCCGCGCACCGGCCAGCGCATCTT
>JACZJD010000456.1 GCA_014860725.1 Aquamicrobium sp. | reverse complement strand
CGAGGGCAACGTCGCCAAGCGGCGGGCGCAGTTGAACGCCGTCCGCCTCGGGGAGGGCATCGAGTTCGACTACAAGCCGGTGCGCATCGCGCCGGCCAATTATGTCAGCCAGCAGGATTCGGTTCTGGCCGATATCGGCATCCTCGAGGCCGGGCTGCAGGCGCAGGCGGACGGCTACGACGCGGTCTGCATCGACACGGTCAGCGATTCCGGCATGTCGGCGCTGCGCTCGGTGCTCGACATCCCGGTGATCGGCCCGGGTCGCCACGCCATGCTGGCGGCGCTGATGCTCGGCGAAAAGTTCTCGATCCTGGCGATGTGGGACCGCTGGCGGCACCTCTACACCAAGACGCTCGCCGAGCTCGGCCTGCAGCACAAATGCGCCTCGTTGCGCTCGGCGGGGTTGCAGCCCAACAACCAGAGCCTGCTTGCCGGCAAGGAGGACGAGTTCTTCCCGGCGCTTTACGAGGCGGCCATGCGCTGCGTCGAGGAGGACGGGGCCGACGTCATCATCCTCGGCTCGACCACGATGCACGAGGCCCACGCCTATCTTGCCGAGCGGCTGCCGGTGCCGATCATCAATCCCGGCCCGCTCACCTATCGGCTGGCCGATGCGGCCATCAGGCTGCGCCTGTCGCACAGCCGCCTGTCCTATCCCGCGCCGTCGCATGTCGCAGGCGGCGCGCTGGCGGCCATGGGCGCAGCCGCGGAACGGATATGAGGAGCCTGTCGTGACGCGCATCCTGCTTCTGACCCCGGCCGACGTCCAGGCGCCGGCAGCCGCGTTCTCCGCCGGCCTGACCGATTCCGACACCGCGATCGTCCATCGCCGCGTCGCCTATGCCTCGACCCCACCCGTCGGCGCGCACGACTGGGCGCTCGCCGATCTCGCCATGCTCGCCGCGGGGCAGCACGCGCAGGAGGAGGGATTCGACGCCGTCTGCGTCGGCGACGTCGGCGACTACGGCGCCAACGCCTTGCGGTCGGTTCTCGACATCCCGGTCATCGCGGCCGGGCGCGCATCGATGCTCTATGCGCTGTCGCTCGGCGCGCGCTTCTCGGTCGCGGCGTCGGCGCGCGACCATGTCCGCATCGGAAAGCTCGTCCACGAATACGCGTTCGATCACCAGTGCGCCGGTGTCCACCTCCTCGGCGAGGACGGCGAACTGCCGGCCGCGCTGGACGAGGCGGACGTGGTGGTGCTGGCGGCGTCGTCCGCCGGCGCGCCGAGGTCCGTCCGGGCTCCGCTGGTGGAGCCGTTGCCGCTGATCGTGAAGCTGGCCGAGAGCATGACGGGGCTCGGGCTCACGCACAGCCGCCGGGCCTATCCCGCGCCGCAGGTTCGCAAGGGCGATCTGATCGACGCCCTCAGCCGGAGTGGCGCGGCGTCATAAGCGCTGCGGCAACCCCGGCTCCGGCACGGCGCTCACTTCGTCAGCGCGTTCCTCAGCCGCGACCACGCGATGGTGGCGTGGACGCCGACCGGCCAGAAGCGGTGGAAGCGGATCGGCCGGACGGCGCTCGGCGGGATCGGCAGGTCCGCCGCGGCAATCTCGCCGGCGAGGCAGGCGGCCAGCGGCTTGCCCAGCGCGCTCGCGAGCGCCACGCCGCGGCCGTTGTAGCCGTAGACGGCGATCAGGCCGGGCGACACCTCGTGCACGTGCGGCATGTGATCCGTCGTGACCGCGACGCGGCCGTTCCACGCCGTCTCCCAGCCCGTCTCGGCGAGGGCCGGCCACAGGTCGAAGGCGTGGCGCGCGACAGGCCCCAGCCGGTCGGGCGAAGCGATCGGCCGCATCGGCCCGCGCCCGCCGATGATGAGCCGGTTCCGGTGATCGATGCGGTAGTAGACCGTGACGAGGCCGGACTCGTACAGCACCTGCCGGCCGGGCAGGATGGCGGCGGCGAGCTTCACCGGCAGCGGCCGGGAGGCCAGAACCGAGCTGAACACCGGCACCAGCGCCCTGCGCAGGCCGGGGACGAGATCGTCGGTATAGCCGTTGCAGCAGACGAGGACGCGCGCGGCGCGCAGCGTACCTGCGGCCGTCGTCAGCCTCCACGCGCCCCTGTCCCGCTCCAGCCGCAGCGCGCGGCTGTCGCCGTGGATGGTCGCGCCTGCCCGCGCGGCGGCGATCTCGACCCGCTGCGCTACAGCCGCGGGCTGGCCGAGGCCGCCGCGCCGGTCGAGGAAGGCGCCGTGATAG
>JACZJD010000455.1 GCA_014860725.1 Aquamicrobium sp. | reverse complement strand
CATGTGGATGCCGCCGAGCACGACGCAGCCGCCCTTGCGCACGGCGCGCAGCGCCAGCGGCACGAGGTCGCCGACCGGCGCGAAGAGGATCGCGGCGTCGAGCGGTTCGGGCGGCGGCGCGTCGGAAGGGCCGGCCCAGCGCGCACCGAGTTCGAGTGCGAAGCGTTGCGCGGCATCGTCGCCCGGTCTCGTGAAGGCGCAGACGGAGCGGCCCTGCCAGGCGCAGATTTGCGCGAGTATGTGCGCCGCGGCGCCGAAGCCGTAGAGGCCGATCGCCCGGCCGTCGCCGGCCTTCTTCAGCGCCCGCCAGCCGATAAGCCCGGCGCAGAGCAGCGGCGCCGTCGACACCGGATCGGCGTTGGCGTCGAGGTCGAAGGCGAAGTCGCCGTCGGCGACGACATGCGTGGCGAACCCGCCGTCGCGGGTGTACCCGGTGAACAGCGGATCGTCGCAGAGGTTTTCCGCGCCCGAACGGCAATAGGCGCAGTGTCCGCAAGTGTGGCCAAGCCACGGGACGCCGACGCGCCCGCCCAGGCGCACGGGATCGACGCCCTCGCCCACCATGTCGATGATGCCGACGATCTCGTGGCCCGGCACCAGCGGCAGGCGCGGCCGCGGCAGGTCGCCGTCGACGACGTGGAGGTCGGTACGGCAGACCGCGCAGGCCTCGACGACGAGCCGGATCTCGCCCGGCCCGGGCAGGGGATCGGGCCGCTGCTCGAGGATCAGTGGCTTGCCGATGTCGCGGAGGACCATCGCCTTCATCGTCGGGCTCGCTTCACCAACGAGAAGAGCCCGCGCCGCGCCGCCGCGCCTTGACCGCCGTCAAGGGCGGCCACGGCGGATGCCGGGCGGCTCCGTCAGAGCAGCGCCTTGAGGTCGGCGGAAGAGTCGGCGGCGAGCGCCTTTGGCACCGCCGTGCCCTGGCCGATCAGGCGGCGTGCGAGCATGTGGTCGGCGGCGGCGTTGACGCTCTCGACCGCCAGCAGCCTTTCGCCGCGGTAGAGGAAGATCGAGAACTTGTCGCCGAGCGGGTCGCCGCGCAGGATGGCGTCATCGTGGTCGTCGCCAAGCCCGGCGATCTGCAGGCGCTGGCTGCCCTGGTTCGACCAGAACCATGGCGTGGCGTGATAGGTACCGTCCTCGCCGCAGAGCCGCGCCGCGACGAACTTCGCCTGGTCGACGGCATTCTGCACCGATTCCAGCCGGGCCATGCCGCCGGCGTGGACGTTCGGGTAGGCGACGCAGTCGCCGATCGCCGAGATCGTCGGGTCGGAGGTGAGGAGCCGGGCATCGGCGACGATTCCGTTGTCGACAGCGAGGCCGGCGCGCTGGGCGAGCTCGGTGTTCGGTACGACGCCCGCGGCGACGAGCACGGCATCGGTTTCCAGCGTCTCGCCGGAGGAGAGCGCCACGGAGCAGCCGCGGGGCGCCTCATGGACGCCGCGCACCAGCGTCTCGAAGTGCAGGCGTGTGCCGAGCGCCTCGTGGTGGAAGCGGAAATGCGCCGACATCTTCGCCGAGAGCACACGGCCCATCAGGCGCGGCGTCGCCTCGACGAGGTCGACGGCGATGCCGCGGCCGCGCAGCAGCGCGGCAACTTCCAGCCCGATGAAGCCGCCGCCGATGACGGC
>JACZJD010000454.1 GCA_014860725.1 Aquamicrobium sp. | reverse complement strand
GGGAGTGCGAGAGAGGTATGGGTGTCGGCGTGCCTTGTCTTGCTACGGCCGGCGCCGCCCCTCACCTGCGGCACGGGCTTTCGCGAGATGGCATCCTGTGGTGAAAGCGGACGCTCGGGATACGAGAGCGGCGAAACGAAGGAAAGCGGAGGCCGGCGGGTGAGGACAAGGACGATGCTCGACCAGCACGGCGACTTCTCCATGGAGGGCCTGTGCCATGCGATCCTCGAGCGGCACCGCGACACGATCCGCGTGCAGAAGCCGCATATCGCGGTGGCCAAGCTGGCGCTGATCGTCGAGACGATCCTGACGCTGTCCAACCGGCAGGGCTTCCACGCCACGACGCTGCGGGAGATTTCGGCCGAGTCCGGCGTCAGCATGGGCGGCCTCTACTCCTATTTCGACAGCAAGGACACGCTTCTGCTGATGATCCTCGGCCAGGTCTCGGCGACCACGGTGAGCGCGCTCGAAAGCGCGCCGGCCGAGGTGGCGGCCGATCCGGCGCGGCATCTGCGCTGGCTGATCGAGACGCATGTCGCGCTGACCGAGGTGATGCTGCCGTGGTTCGTCTTCGCCTTCATGGAGGCGAAGTCGTTCCCGCCGGCCGGCCGCAAGGCGGCGGTGGAGAGCGAGGAGGCGACGGAGGCGATCTTCCGCGGCGTCATCGAGCGCGGCGCGCGCCGGGGCTGCTTTTCCGTCGAGGAGCCGGCCTTCGCCGCCGCGCTGCTCAAGCCGCTGTTGCAGGACTGGTACGTCAAGCGCGCCAAGTGGCGGCGCCGGGGCCTCAGCGCCGACGGCTACGCCCTGCGGGTGCAGGCATTCGTCGAGAAGGCGCTGGGCGTCGAGAAGGCGCCGGGAGTCGAGAAGACGCCGGGCGTCGGGGAACGGGAAGGGAAAAGCTGATGAGAGAGGCTCCGGATTTCTCCGCGGGCGCGGCGTGGGTCGAGGGCGCCTATGTGCCGATCGCCGAGGCGCGGGTGCCGATCACCGACTGGGGCTTTCTGCGCTCCGACGCCACCTACGACGTCGTCCATGTCTGGAACGGCCGCTTCTTCCGCCTCGACGACCACATCGCCCGCTTCCGGCGCGGCGTGGACAGGCTGCACATGACGCTGCCGGTGGAGGAGGCGGAACTGCGCGCCATCCTCCACCGCTGCGTCGCGCTCGCCGGGCTCAAGGACGCCTATGTCGAGATGATCTGCACCCGCGGCCAGCCGCTGCCCGGCTCGCGCGATCCGCGCCGGTGCCGCAACGCCTTCTATGCCTTCGCCATTCCCTTCGTGTGGATTTCCGACCCCGAGGCGCAGAAGACGGGCATCGCGCTGCGCATCAGCGACGTGGTGCGCATTCCGGCCGCCTCGGTCGACCCGACGGTCAAGAACTACCACTGGCACGACCTGACGCGCGGCATCTTCGACGCCTACGCCCATGGCGACGGCTCGGCCGTGCTGACCGACGGTCGGGGCAACGTCACCGAAGGGCCGGGCTTCAACGTCTTCGCGGTGACCGGCGGCCGGGTGGCGACGCCGGACAGCGGCGTGCTCGAGGGCATCACGCGGAAGACCGCGATCGAGATCGCGCGCGAGGCCGGCCACGCGGTCGAGGAGCGGCCGGTCGCCGCCGACGAGCTCCGGCAGGCCGACGAGGTCTTCGTCACCAGCACGGCCGGCGGCATCATGCCCGTCACCCGCATCGACGGCAGGCCGGTAGGCGACGGCGTGCCCGGCCCGGTCACCATGGACCTTCACCGCCGTTACTGGGACGCCCACGCCGACCCCCGCCATAGCGAGGCGGTGCGCTTGGAAGGGTGATCAGAACGGCAGCGGCTCGTTGTCCTTCACCTCCTTGATGACGAAGAAGGTGCGGATCTGGCGCACGCCGGGCAGCGCGATCAGCTGCCGCGTGTGCAGCCGGTTGAAGTCGGCCATGTCGCGCACCCGCACCTTGAGCAGATAGTCGAAGTCGCCGGCGACGAGGTTGCAGTCCAGCACCTCCTTCATCCCTGCCACCGCGCCCTCGAACTCGGCGAAGCTCTCCGGCGTCGAGCGGTCGAGCACCACGCCGACCATGACCAGCGCCCCGAGGCCGACCGCGCCCGGCGCGATCTGCGCCCGGACGCCGGCGATGATGCCCTCCTCGAACAGCCGCTGCGTGCGGCGGTGGCAGGTGGCGGGACTGACGCTGACGCGCGCCGCGAGCTCCGCATTGGTCAGCCGGCCCTCGGTCTGCAGCGCGCGCAGGATGCGGATGTCGATGCGGTCGAGAACGGGTGTGGAAGAATCTTTCATTATTATATGGCCATGCAGGAGGAAATCGTTCCCTCCGACCCTATCATGCATCGGAATGGAAACGGAGGGGCGAAATTAGAGAGCACCTTTCACCGGCATTGGCCTATGGTTCTTCCGCGAAACGCCAACGGGAGACCGGCCGATGCCGCAGACGAGATCGCTGCTCGAAAAATTCGAACGCTACCCGCTCACCTTCGGCCCGACGCCGATCGAGCCCCTGCCGCGGCTTTCGGCGGCGCTCGGCGGCAAGGTCGAGATCTGGGCCAAGCGCGACGACTGCAATTCCGGCCTCGCCATGGGCGGCAACAAGCTCAGGAAGCTCGAGTACATCGTGCCCGACGCCATCGCCTCGGGCGCCGACACGCTGGTCTCAATCGGCGGCGTCCAGTCCAACCACACCCGCATGGTCGCGGCGACTGCCGCCAAGCTCGGCATGAAATGCGTCGTCATCCAGGAGAAGTGGGTGCCGCATTACGACGCCGTCTACGACCGCGTCGGCAACATCCTGATGACCCGGCTGATGGGCGCCGACTCGCGCCTCGTCGACGACGGCTTCGACATCGGCATCCGCAAGAGCTGGGAAGATGCGATCCAGTCGGTGAAGGACGCCGGCGGCAAGCCCTATCCCATCCCGGCCGGCGCCTCGGTGCACAAGTACGGCGGCCTCGGCTATGTCGGCTTCGCCGAGGAGGTGGCGCAGCAGGAGGAGGAGCTCGGCTTCCAATTCGACTACGTCATCGTCTGCGTCGTCACCGGCTCGACGCAGGGCGGCATGATCGTCGGCTTCGCCGCTCAAGGACGCGCCGACCGCGTCATCGGCATCGACGCCTCCGGCACGCT
>JACZJD010000065.1 GCA_014860725.1 Aquamicrobium sp. | reverse complement strand
CCCTTTGAACCGAAAAGACCTTGGAGCCGAAAAGACCGGCGCGGCCGCGGCCGCGCCGGCAAGGGCCTTCCGGAAATCCGATCAGTCGGCGTAGACGCCCGCGGCCTCGATCAGCGGCTTCCAGCGCGCGATCTCGGATTCCACCTTGGCCTTGAGCGCGGCCGGGGTGGCGTTCTCCTGCGGCTCGGGCGTGGTGGCGAGCGCGGCGAAGCGGTCGATCACGTTCTGGTCCTGGAGCGCGCCCTGCAGCGACTGGCTGAGGCGGTCGACGATGGCCGCGTCGGTGCCCTTGGGCGCGTAGATGCCGTGCCAGATGCCGAACTGCATCGAGGCGAGGCCGCCCTCGGCCGTCGTCGGCAGGTCGGGGAGCTGCTCGAGCCGCTCGGCGCTGGTCACGGCATAGGCCTTCACCGCGCCGCCCAGGATCTGGCTGGTCGTGTTGGTGGTCTGGTCGCACATGAAGTCCACCTGGCCGCCGAGCAGGTCGGTCATGGCCGGGCCGGTGCCCTGATAGGGCACGGTGGTGAGCTGGGTTTCGATCTCGCTCATGAACAGCATGCCGCACAGATGCGAGGCCGCGCCGATGCCGGCATTGGCGTAGGTGACGTCGTCGGCGTTCTCCTTGACGTAGGCGATCAGGCCCTGGAGGTCGTCGGCCGGGAAGCCGGGCTTGGCGATGATGGTCATCGGCACCTCGGTGACGAGGCCGACATATTCGAAGGATTCGAGCGGGTTGTAGGCCAGCCTGCGGTAGAGCGTGGCGCTGGTGGCCATGCCGATGTGGTGGAGAAGCAGCGTGTAGCCGTCGGCCTCGGCCGCGGCGACGCGCGCCGCGCCCACGGTGCCGCCGGCGCCGCCGACGTTCTCGACGATGACCTGCTGGCCGAGGTCGCGGCTCATGGCCTCGGCGACGAGGCGGGCGACGGTGTCGGTCGGGCCGCCGGCCGAGAACGGCACGATCATGGTGATGGTGCGCTCCGGCCAGCTCTGGGCGCCGGCGGCGAACGAGGCCACCGAGCAGGCCGCGGCGAGCATCAGCGATGCGACGAGTTTCTTCATGGAAAGGTCCTCCCGGAGACCGATGTCAGACCACACGGCGCGCGGTCTCCTCCAGCGCCGTTCGTGGATGGCCAACTACGGTCGGGGGCTTCGCAAAATGCAACGCCGGCAACGATGCGTTAACCGGCTATGCGTCCCGCAGCGCGCGGCAATGGGTGGAATCCGTAACATCGGCCGCCGCGGATGTGTGCCTGCCGACACATCCAGGCGGCCGGGCGGCCGGTCCGGCTACTCGTCCGGCCCGGCGTCGCCGTCGAGGTCGCGTCCCATGTCACGCCCTAGCTCGCGCTTGTCGAGGCGGTAGCGCTGCATCTTCTCGTAGAGCGTCTTGCGCGAGATGCCGAGCGCCTCGTAGACCGGCTTGAGGCTGCCGCCATGCGCCTGCAATGCGCTGGCGATCACCGCGCGCTCGAAGCGCGCCACGCGCTCGGCGAGGCTGGTGGCGTCGCCGCCTGCCGCGCCGGGGTCGAGGCTGTCCGTGCCGAGGCCGAGCACGTAGC
>JACZJD010000453.1 GCA_014860725.1 Aquamicrobium sp. | reverse complement strand
CGTCGAGGCCGCGCGCTTCACGGCCGGGCGCAGGGCGCGCGTCGCCGCGCCCGTGCTCGACCTGCGCAGCGCGCCAAGCGCCGATGCCGGCCTCGACAGCCAGCTTCTCCTCGGCGACGAGGTGACGGTGTTCGACGAGGCCGACGGCTTCGCCTGGGTGCAGGCGGCGCGCGATTCCTATGTCGGCTACGTGTCCGCCGCCGGCCTTGCGCCGGAAGGCCCGGCGCCCGGCCATGTCGTCGCGGTGCCGCGCACCTTCCTCTACCCCGAGCCGGACATGAAGCGGCCGGCGATCGCAGCGCTCTCGATCGGAAGCCGGCTCACCGTCACCGGCACCACGACGACCCGCGGCACCGACTATGCCGTCCTCGAGACCGGCGAGGCGGTCGTGGCGGCGCATCTCAGGCCGGCCGGCGCGGCGGCGGACGACTACGTCGCCGTCGCCGAGACGCTGGAGCGCACGCCCTATCTGTGGGGCGGGGCGAGCGGCTTCGGCGTCGATTGCTCCGGCCTCGTCCAGCTCGGCCTGCGCATGGCCGGCCGCTCGTGCCCGCGCGACACCGACATGCAGGCGGCCTCGCTCGGCCGGCCGCTCACCGTCGGCGACGACCTCGAGGGGCTGGAGCGCGGCGACCTCGTGTTCTGGAAGGGCCATGTCGCCATCATGCTCGACGGCGAGGCGATCATCCACGCCAGCGGCCACGCCATGATGGTGGTGCGGGAGCCGCTGCGCGAGGCGGTCGGGCGCATCGCCCGGCTCTACGGCAGGCCGACCGGGTTCCGGCGGCCGGGCTGACCCGGCTCAGGCCGCATTCTGCGCGGCGAGGAAGCCCGGCAGGTCGGCTATGGAATCGAGCACCACGTCGGCGAGCGGCGACAGCGACTCCAGCGTGCCGGTGCCCGACAACACGCCGACAGCGAGCCCGACGCCACCGGCCCTGGCCATCTGGAGGTCGTGGCGGTTGTCGCCGACCATGGCGAGCTGCGCCGGCCGCAAGCCCGTGAGGTCGCAGAAGGCGTGCACCGTGTCCGGCGCGGGCTTGGGGTTGGCGACGGCGTCATAGCCGAAGGCGGCGTCGAACATCTGCGCCACGCCCAGTGCGAGCAGCGTGCGCTCCGCGCCGCCGGTCGAATCGTTGGTGGCGACGCCGAGCCGGTAGCCGGCTGAATGCAGCGCCGTCAGCGCCGCCTGGCAGCCGGGCAGCGGCACCGGCTCGGCGAGTGCGTGGCAGGCGGTCATCCGGTCGAACTCGTCGAGCGCCAGCCTGCGCTCGCCTTCGCCGAGATGGGCGTAAAGAAGCGCCACCACCTCCTCGTTGGTGCCGGCCGCCAGCACCGAATCGGGCAGGATCGCGGGCGCGAACCAGGTGGCGTGAAAGTCGATCAGCGTGCCGTCCTTGTCGAACAGGATGCCCCTTATGTCGGCCATGGTCCCTACTCCTTCGCCCGCAGGCTGCGCATATGCCGCACGAGGCCGGCTGTCGAGGCGTCGCGGCCGCCGGCATCCTCGCGGCCTTCCACCACGGGCAGAAGGCCGGTCGCAAGCTCCTTGCCGAGCTCGACGCCCCACTGGTCGAAGGCGTTGATGCCGAAGAGCTGCGCCTCGACGAAGACACGATGCTCGTAGAGCGCGATCAGCCGGCCGAGCGAGAAGGGATCGAGGCGGCGGTGCATCAGCGTCAGCGACGGCCGGTTGCCGGGGAAGACGCGGTGCGGCGCGATCGCCTCAACCTCGTCCTGCGGGACGCCCTTCGCCAGCATCTGCGCCCGCGCCTCTTCCAGCGTGCGGCCCTTCATCAGCGCCTCCGACTGGGCGAGGCAGTTGGCGACGAGGAGGTCGTGGTGACGGGCGAGCCCGGGCTCGTGGCCCTCGGCCGCGACGATGAACTCGACCGGCACCACGTCGGTGCCCTGATGCAGGAGCTGAAAGAAGGCATGCTGGCCGTTGGTGCCCGGCTCGCCCCAGACCACCGGCCCGGTCGGCGTCGCGACCGGCGCGCCGGCGAGCGTCACGCTCTTGCCGTTCGATTCCATGTCGAGCTGCTGGAGGTAGGCCGGCAGGCGGGCGAGCCGCTGGTCGTAGGGGATGACCGCGCGCGTCGGGTAGCCGCAGACGACGCGGTGGAAGAAGCCGACGAGGCCGAGCATCGCCGGCAGGTTCCGCCGCAGCGGCGCCTCGGCGAAATGCCGGTCCATCGCGTGCGCGCCGGAAAGAAGCGCGCGGAAATGCGCCGGCCCGACGGCGAGCATGACCGGCAGGCCGATGGCCGACCACAGCGAGTAGCGGCCGCCGACCCAGTCCCAGAAGCCGAACACTCTGTCTTGCGGGATGCCGAAGGCCGCGACCTTGTCGAGCGCGGTCGAGACGGCACAGAAATGCGCCGGCACCGCCGCCTCGCCCAGCCGCCCGGCGAGCCACGCCCGCGCCGTCTGCGCGTTGGTCATGGTCTCGATCGTGGTGAAGGTCTTGGAGGCGACGATGAACAGCGTCGTCTCCGCCTCCAGCCCCTTCAGCGTGTCGGCGATGTGGGCGCCGTCGACGTTGGAGAC